>JBHAFM010000089.1:0-5492 GCA_041856175.1 Sediminibacterium sp. | reverse complement strand
TTAAATCGTCTGTAATTGTCGTATGAATCATAGATGGAGTGGTATTCTCCTCCTTCATTTTCACCACCGTAACCTATGTCTAGGGACGGAATGCCAAGGTGCTGGATGAAAGCAGAATAATCTGAGCCTGTACCCATGGCTTCCAGTGTAAATGTTTTTTTAGCCAGAGCTTCTTTCTTTGTTTTTATACTGGCTGCCTTAATAGCATCCATTGCTTTCCTCCGCTCAAAAACACTTACACCTGTTTGCGGATCTTTGACATCCTTGCTGATTTCTGTTACCAATGTTTCCAGCGCGTGCGACCCCTCCACGCCCAGGAAACCCCTTCCATTGCCATCCGAATTAATATATACAACCGTTTTTTGTTGCAGCTCTGCTGCGTGGTCTTCTACCCATTCGGTAGAACCGAGCAATCCCGGTTCTTCTGCATCCCAGGCACAATATACCAGGGTTCGTTTAGGCTTCCAGCCGGTTTTTACCAACTGGCCTATTACCTGAGCTTCTTCCAGTAATGCAGCCTGCCCGCTAATAGGATCCGACGCCCCGTTTACCCATGCATCATGGTGGTTGCCCCTTATTACCCATTCATCGGGGTATTGAGCTCCTGTCATCGTTGCAATCACATCATAAGCGGGCCGGAGTTTCCAGTCGAAAGCTAATTTTAAATGGACCTGGGTCTTTCCAGGTCCAATATGGTACGTGAACGGTAGTGCACCCCTCCAGTCGGGCGGCGCCACAGGGCCATCCAATGCTTCAAGCAGCGGTTTTGCATCGTGGTAACTGATGGGGAGTACGGGTATTTTTAACAGGCTGACGGCTTCCTGCCTGTCGAGCCGTTTGGCGTGTGTCGTTGCACCTATACCTGGTGTTAAAGGATCGCCGGGATAGACCACCATATCCAGTACTGAACCTCTCTGTACACCATATTCATTCTTGAAGGCTCCTTTTGGATAAACATCTCCCTGGTAATAACCATCGTCCTTGGGATCAGAATAAATGATACAACCTATTGCCCCGTGCTCCTGTGCCACTTTCGGTTTGATCCCCCTCCAGCTTCTGCCATATTTTGCAATCACAATTTTTCCTTTTACATCAATGCCAAGGGTTGCCAGTACTTCATAATCTGCAGGCAGTCCGTAATTCACAAAAACGAGGTCTCCAGTTACCTCTCCGTCAGCACTCCAGCAATTATAGGTTGGCAACTGATCCGTTTGCCCGGATGTGGCATCTTCTTTTAATGCAGGTTCTGTCAGTAATGCCTGGTACGTTGTTGGTGAAGTCATTTCAAGGACCCTTGTCCTGGGTATGGGAAACAATACCTGGTAGGTCTCAATCCTGGCATCCCATCCCCAGCTTTTATATTTTTGCAGGATATTTTCCGCTACTTCTTTTCCACCTGCAGAGCCAACATGATGGGGTTTTGCAGAAAGCTCCTTAATAGTTTGATCAATACGCCGTGCGCTGAGCATTGCATCAAATCTTTGTTCGAGTTGTTGTTGTTCTATGACCGATTTTTCTGTAAAACCTGTGATCGTTTTTTGTGCATCTGCAGTTTGAATGACCATGTAGAACATCATCATACCACATACCATGATTTTTCTCTTGTGCATCGTTGATGTTTTTGTCTTGTAGCTAAGTATTGCAATTTATGTTAAAGATCCGGGGCATTAAATGTATCACCCTGCCTGATGTCTCCCGTTTCAAACCCTTTTTTAAACCAGTACATTCTTTGTTTGGATGTTCCGTGTGTAAATGCATCAGGCACCACACGTCCGGTTGCCTGTTGTTGTAAGCGGTCATCGCCGATCGCATTGGCAGCAGTAAGGGCCGACTCCAGGTCGTTCGAATCAAGTTTTAAATTATGTGCATAGTATGCCCAAACGCCAGCGAGAAAATCTGCCTGCAATTCCATTTTAACAGACATCCTGTTGTATTCTTTTTCGCTCATCTGCGAGCGCAATTGCGACATTTTATCTGAAGTGCCCATCAATTTTTGTATATGGTGGCCCACTTCGTGCGCAATGACATATGCCATTGCGAATTCACCTTCTACTTTAAAACGTTCATGTAATTCATTGAAGAAGGAAAGGTCCAGGTATAATTTTTCATCCGGCGGGCAATAAAAAGGGCCTGTTACAGCGCTCGCAAACCCGCAACCGGATTGTGTTGATTCTGTAAACAAAACCAATGTGGGTTTACGGTAGCGGCTGCCCGTGGTGGCAGTATAAAGAGAATCCCATACATCTTCTGTGTCGGCCAGGATAACCCTGGAGAAAGTGGCAAGCTTTTCTTCCACCGGGCTGCGCGCTGCGGATTGGTTCTGTCCATTTTGCAGCGGCTGTGTCTGCTGTAACACATCTGAAGGATTTCCACCCAGCAATACGTAAATAATGCCTATGACAATGGCGCCAATCCCGCCGCCAATAGCCATACCACCACCACTGATTCCGCGGCGGTCTTCGACATTCTCACTTTCCCTTTCACCTTCCCAAAGCATATGGTATATTTTTAGGTACTAAATATAAAAAATCGGGATCAATTCCTATTCCACTTCTTTTATCTCTCTGTTAAGATAATCGGTATAATCCGGTAAGGTTGCATCATATTTATCATGCATAAACGGAGAGGTAATCAAAAAGTCTGCGGTCGCCCGGTCGCAGGCCATTGGAAGATTCCAAGCAACGCAGAGCCGTAGCAGCGCTTTCACATCACTGTCGTGCGGCTGGGCTTCCATCGGGTCCCAGAAAAATATCATAATATCAATTTCACCATTGGCAATCATGGCGCCAATCTGCTGGTCTCCTCCCAATGGACCGCTCAGCAGTTTTGTTACCGGCCGACCCAATGCGTTTTCTACTAATTTACCCGTTGTTCCGGTTGCAAATAAGCTATGCTTTGCAAGTGCTGTCTTGTTGTATACCACCCATTCTATGAGGTCGTTTTTTTTATGGTCGTGTGCCACGAGCGCTACGTTCTTATTTTTTCCTAATTTCTTAATGTTTGACATTTCTTTTGTTTAATGCTTATTACGAATGAAAGATAACCATTGTACGGCACACCAAGCTAAAAACGGGTGCGGCAGGATCACGGCCGCAACGATCCACGCGGGCACATGAAGTAATAACAAAATGACCAATAGCAGTAACAGGTAAAATGGGTATACTAAAACCATAGCGGTGAAAAGAACCGAGTCATAAAAAACAGTTCCTGAAGTTTTATGCCTGGTTATTTGTTTGAGCAACTGGTACAATGGTGCATGCAATACATAACCAATTACAGCCGGTAGCGTCAATAATATTTGCTGGTGTATTTTGCCGGCACGCTCCCCTGGCAGCTGGATCAACGGATTCAGTTTTGCTGACAGGATGTTATTAAAGTAGGTCATATTTTTAGCCGGTTCATCATAAGGCAATAAGATCGTTGCTTTGATGAGTTCACCCGGCTGTATGATAATGGTTTTACCAAAGCGATGAAAAGAATTATAGGCAATTCCAAGAGGTATAACGGAAAGCCCTATATTGTTTTCCAGGCAATTGAGTGCGATACGCGCCGCTCCTTTTTTAAGTGGTTGTAACTCGTGTTTATTTACACAAATACCTTCGATGAAGATCAAAACGATCCCGTTTTGCGAAAGAATTTGCTTGCTTCGCTCAAAAGCAAAAGCATTCAGTCCCAGGTTTCCTTTTCCCTCACTGAGTCTGTAAATGGGGATCATATTTAATAAGCCCAATAGTTTGTTGTGCAAGGATCTTGTAAAAACGTCACCCCTGGCAAGAAAATGCACAGGGTGCCTGAACCGGGAGGCGATGACGATGGCATCCAAAAAAGAATTGGGGTGATTGGCCACTATCAGTAAGGGGCCAGGAGCAGTAAAAAGCTGTTTGTTTGTACAGTCGATGCTGCGACAGAATAGGCGTAAGGCAAGCCGAATGATTATTTTAAGTCCTGGATAAAGCAACGTATCAACAGAGTTTTGCCTAATGTAAGAAAATACTGCGTTGGTACACACAATTAAGCAAACAAAAAGTCACGCACTAGGCGTGACTTTTCTTTACTTACTAACCCTTCTAAAAAAACGAGTTTATGCTTCAGCCGCAGCTTTTACTTCGGATACTTTTGTGCGGATCTTTCCTTCTATCTCATTTGAGAGATCAGGATTGTCCTGCAGCAATTTTTTTACAGCATCGCGGCCTTGCCCCAATTTATTGCTCTCATAACTGAACCAGCTTCCGCTTTTCTGTACAATGCCCAGTTCGACACCCATGTCAATGATCTCACCCAGTTTGCTGATACCCTCGCCAAAAATGATATCAAATTCTGCGGCACGGAATGGCGGTGCCACTTTATTTTTTACCACTTTTACTTTTACACGGTTACCAACAGCTTCGTCGCCGTCTTTGATCTGTGCCATCCGACGGATATCCAATCGTACCGATGCATAGAATTTCAGTGCATTACCTCCTGTTGTTGTTTCCGGGTTTCCGAACATGACACCTATTTTTTCACGCAGCTGGTTGATGAAAATACAGATGGTATTTGTCTTATTAATCGTTGCTGTAAGCTTCCGCAATGCCTGGCTCATCAACCTGGCCTGTAATCCCATCTTACTGTCTCCCATTTCACCCTCCAGTTCTCCTTTCGGAACCAGGGCGGCCACAGAGTCAATCACCACAACATCCAAAGCGCCGGATAAAATAAGCCGGTCAGCAATTTCAAGGGCCTGTTCTCCGTAATCTGGTTGCGAAATCAGCAGGTTATCTACGTCAACACCCAGTTTCTGCGCATAAGCACTATCAAAAGCATGTTCTGCATCTATGATCGCACACATGCCTCCTTTTTTCTGTGCCTCCGCAATCACATGAATGGCGACAGTCGTTTTACCGGAAGATTCTGGTCCGTATACCTCTACTATCCTTCCTTTTGGCAAACCGCCCACACCCAATGCAGTATCTAAACCAATGGATCCTGTAGAAATCACTTCCATGGGCTCCTGGCTTCTTTCATTCATCATCATAACACTGCCCTTGCCAAAATCCTTGTCGATCTTGTCGATCGTCAGCTTTAAAGCCTTCAATTTTTCTGCATTACTCATCGTCTTTGTTTTTAAGCTTGAAATTTAATGGATGATAAAGATAAGCGGGTTTAGTGAAATAGACTAATTTTTTTAGTATTTTTTAGCTAATTCATTTAGTCTGCCTGTTTTTTATTCATAAAAGGCTAAAGTAGGGGTTCTGGTTGACGTTTTCTAAGCGTATTAATACCTGTTTTGGCAATTTCATGGATTGTGGGGGCAAAAAAAGACCCCGGGGCTTCGGGGTCTTTCAATTGTTTTATTTTGATTCGTTCAATTAATGCTTACCTGACTCTTTTTTCTCGTGTTTCTCATGGTGGCCTCCTTCGTGTTTCTCATGGTGGCCTGCTTCGTTCTTCTCATGGTGCTGTTTTTCGTGTTTTTCCTGTCTTTTTTCTTCCCTCTTCTCGTCTTTTCTTTC
>JBHAFM010000088.1:0-13844 GCA_041856175.1 Sediminibacterium sp. | reverse complement strand
TATAGTTGGCCAGGTTTGATAATACTTTATCCAGGTCTATTTCTTTTTCATGTGTTGTGTCGAGCAGGGTATGCAGGGCTTCCAGTTGTTTTTCGGTGGCAATCTTGAACTCATTCGGAGCCGTATCAATGGGCTCTTTTACGGTTTCTATTGTTTTTACAGGTGTCTTGTGTATGCTGCGCCCGCCTATATATCTTGAGCTCAATGGAATATTGCCCAGTACATCTTTAATATGCGTAGCAATCGAAGATTTCTTTTCAACAGCAGCAGTTCGTATGTCTGGGTTTTCCGCCAGCATTACTTCTCCTCTCACCATATCTGTTGGCATAAACGCCACAGGCTTTTCATGATATACCAGGATGAAAGTGCCGCCAACCGGCACGCCGGCTTTGTGCTGGATACCGGGGTGTGATTGAATAAAATAGCCGAACTTCTGCAGCATCATCACATATACCCATCGCAACAGGTAGTCCCTGTATAAAGTGTCTATTTGTTTCTGTATGCAAACAGCAATCAGCTGATCGATATGTACCAGGGTCTGGGTTCTTTCTGCAGAAAGGGCGCCTGCAGCATTGGTGATCTGTGTCCTGATCTTTTCAGCAGTAGCCAGCATAGCCGTATAGGCAGTATCGAAATGCGCCTGGTTAAAAGTGCCCAGCGTGAGGGCCAGTGTATCGGCCAGCTTGCCCATGCTCAACAACAAGGCAAAATACTGCGAGTATGTATTCTCATACATGGCCCTGTTATCATAACTGTACATCATATACTCTACCACCGATATTTTTGATGTATGCGCATAGTATTGCTCAAATTCGTAACCCAGGGTTCCGGGCATCACTTTAAAGGTGGGGTCACATTTTTTTAAGAGTGGAAATTTAGGCGCAACCGGCTTGGCATCCGCCGCTGCTTTTGTTGCGGTGATGCTATAATAATATTTCGCTTCCTTACATAAAGTACAGGTGAGTTCGGCCGACAAAGTATCATACAATGCTTCGAGGTCCTGGAATTCACAATCACATTGCAACTGCTCTGCATATTGTTCAATGAGTTTCGATACCGTATCCATCTTGCCCAATGACTCGAGCGAGGTTTTCAGTGAATTCATATCGGCGCTCAACGCAATCACATCGAAAGGGAGCCGGTACTGGTTGCGGATACCCAGGATGGTTCTCAGGGCGGTTTTGTAAGGCTGCCCAATATGCCCTTCTATCCGCAAAAAATTATAAGGCTCAAGGTCGTAGCGCAATGGATTTCTGGTATAGTCGTCGTTCGCATATTCATCTGCATGATAAGAAAGGATTTCCCGGGCGCTGCTTTCCTGGCTGCGTTCCAGGCTCCAGGCTTCGTATAGCTTATCCTTACCCTGTGCCACCTGGTAATAAAAAGGAATGGATTTCTCTTCCAATGCCATATTGCCCAACCTGCTGGGTGTGATGCGTATGGATGCATGGATGCTTCTTTTCACCAGCATTTCATATTCCAGTTTCCAGGAACCGCCAAAACCGCCTTTTGTGGATAAGGAGATGAAAAAATTCTGCAGCATCAATACCATTCTTTTGAACAACCACCGCAGGCGAATGGTTTGTTTGCAATGGCAACCCAGGATCGGGGAGGGGATGAAATAAGTTCTGTATTGACTCGAAATGGCGCCCGCATCGTGAATAGCCAGGTCGAGCAATAAATGCAAACGAAACAGGTTATGATCGGGTGAGCACATACTGATGATCTCCATGCCTGTTTCCCTCAGTTCTTCATACGCCAACACCAGGTCGGAGAACAGGTCGTAATAATATTGCAGGTTGATCGCTTCCGATTGGTTGATGGTAGTATGCAAAAAGGTAAACTCTTCCGAAAACTTGGCAAAAGGATCCGTAGCATAGATATCTTTCACTAATGGCGCCAATAGTTTGTACGTGTCTGTAAAAGCGTTCTGCATACTGGTGATAAAAGCGGGACTGAGTATTTTACGAAACTCTTCCAGCACTTGTGCAGATGACCTCAACTGGGTTGCGATGATATTGAACCGGTGCATTTTTAATATGGGCAAGGCTACATAAGCAGCGGGCGTGCTTCCCGATGATTGCTGGCCGAGCCATTTATCTACCACTGCTTTGGTAACCAGCAGCGGCTTGAACGTAATGGTGACTTCTTTCCCTTTGTCGTCGCAGGAATTGGGATTGCAGTTCTTGGCGTTCTCTTCCAATAATTCCACGTATAGCAACACTACCTTGTCGGCCAGGTAGGCAGCCGAGAGCGATGTGGTCTTCTCCGCTACAGCCGATTCCACCAACTCGTCGAGGTCGAAGAGTTTTTTGCTCTTATCATCGGGCTTTATGTCTACAAAGCGCTCATAGTATTTTTGTTTGACCGGGTCATAGGTTTTGTATTGGGTGTACGTGGTTTCCGGAAAAGAAACCAGGTATCCATCCGATGTAACGCCGCAGCCTTTGGTAATGGTTAATTCAGTACCCGATGCGTTCGTTCTCAGTTCCAGTCCGCATACAATGCCAATGCCCAGCAGGTTGGTCCTGGTGATCCTTTCCTGCTCTTCCAGGTAACCAAACAGCTCGTTCAGGTTGCCGGAGGTGAGCAATTGGTCGGGTACAAATTCCGGATAATTGAATTGCGTTTGCTGCATAACTATTTCGTTTAAATGATGGTCTGGTTTAAATAAACACGGTTCTGATCATCTCCATCAATACAATCATGAAGCGTGGCTTTGGGGTAGACGCTTTTTAAATGGGAGAATTCGTCCAACAGGTCTTTCAGTTTCTGGTGCAGGTCTTTTGCGTCGGGTGTTGCTTTTGCCAATGCCTGCTGCCAGGCGCAATACAGTTTTTCAAATTGATCCAATTGTTTACCCGTTACCCAGCAGATCTTCAGTCCCAGGTGTGCGGGTATTTCCATACGAATGGTGGTTTCTGCAAACCGCCGGAATTCAATGCCTGAGTTGGCCAATCCTTTCTCTCCATTCATCACAATGGTTAGGCGGAAAGAATAAGGGTCTTCATCGCCGCAAAGTTTGCAATCGGGTGTAATGCAGATAGACAATAAGGGATCGCCATGCGGGAAGTCCTTGCCAGGTTTGTTCCGTGGGCGCAATAAAAGATGTTCAACGATGTGTATTTTCTCTGCCAACAGCAGGTCGTTCACAAAACCGACGGTCGTATCGATATATGCCACGCCATCGGCCTTTTTACTGAAAGGAGTGGGGTTCTCTGCTATGGGTTCTTTCTTGCCGTTCAGCAGTGTAAGCACCCACTGCTTGCTTTTCCTCACATCATAGCTGTTCTTATCTGTGAGGTAACCGATGATGGCATTGATTTCCTTTTTGGCTTTGCTCATGGCATCTTCCCGCGAATCGCTGCTGTAATCGGTTTTGCCAATTAAATACACCAGTCCGTTCTCATCTTCCAGTTGCCATTTCCGGCTGGTTATTTTTCCCTGTGTATTGGTTTCTTCAGCAAAGACGATATAATCGTCCAGTTCTTTGATGCCCAATAATTGCTGGATCCTTTTCTTCAACCCGGCAATATTGTTATCGCTGCAGATATTGACTGCATCTTTATAGTTGTACGCTTTTGCACGGTTGCTGCCGGCAAAAGGTATTTCTTCAATGAAGGCGATCTTATCGTTGATCAGTATTTTATCGGCAATCTTTTTATTATTGGTATAAGAATACAACATGAGCGCGTAATCGTTGAATTGCTCGCCAAACCGGGCCATCAGGTGGTCGAGAAAACGGTTGCGCCTGTTGAGGAAGATTGGCTCGGTCTCTGAGATCGCTTGCAGGTTTGCAGCGTCAATGGTATAGATCTCATCGATGCCTTCTACCAGGCTGGTGCCGATGGTTTTAGAAAAATAAGTACTGCTGATATGATGGTTAACAGAAAAGAGATCACCGAGATGACGCAATTGTTCCAGGTAATTCAATAACAACTGTTCAAAGAACAACAGGTAGGCTTTGAGTTGTTTGGCCTGTGCCTTGCGTTGTGCAGGAACGTTCACAGGTAATTGCCGGTAACCCACACCATAGGTGGCGGGCAGTGAATACTGCAATGGATAATAATCTCCCAACTGGTAATAATGACCGTGAGGCACCGGCAGGTCGTTATCGCCGATCGCAAATTTTGGTCGTTGGTGATGACCTTCTATTACTTGTAACGTATCCTGTAACTCCAATTTATCGGGCAGGAAGGGGAGGCCATTCTTGAATACCAGGAACTTGGAGCCGGTTAGGTACAAACGTGGCTGGCATCCTTTGTCTACCTGCAATACCCATTGTTCTCCTTTTAAGCGGTTACCATCCTGGTCGTAAGGCGAGAGGATCAGGTTCCTTACAGCGAGTACACCGGGAATATTCATCAGTATGGCAATGATATCCGATGCGTATAAAGACTTTTTCAATTGTGTAGACGCCAACTGGTCGTCTTTAATAAACCCGCTGCCGAGGGGAGGGCCATTGAAGATGGTATCTACCGTGTAGCCCGCAGCGAGCATTTCCCGTAGGGAAAAAAATTGTATATCCGGACTGAAATACTGGTCTATCTGGTAATAAGCTTCAGCGAGTATTTTCTC
This sequence comes from Sediminibacterium sp., assembly GCA_041856175.1. GTDB lineage: Bacteria > Bacteroidota > Bacteroidia > Chitinophagales > Chitinophagaceae > Sediminibacterium. The sequence goes on along the minus strand of JBHAFM010000088.1, from coordinate 9,266 downwards.
TATATCAGCATCGGGTGTTACATCGAGGTCGGCACAGACAGCTACATCTTCTGTTTCAATGGCATCAATGCTGCAAAAATCTTCACAGAGGTTACGATGTGCCTGTAAAGTATCTGTTGCCTGCTTTAATGCAGTATCGGCCAATAAAATTTTGGCAATGTATTTTCTCAGGATACCCTGGTCGCTGGCATCGCTGATGGCATTTTGCAAATCGGTAACGGTCAATATTTTTCCATCGGCATCGCTGTTCAGCCATACGGTGAAGGGGACATGCTGCATCACAATCGACTGGCTGCCATTGATGATGGTGAATGTTGCATACAAAGGAGTACGTAACCCTTTATACAGATCGGCCTGCGGAATGTTCAGGTTGTCTTTCTTATTGCCCGAGATGAATTGTACGTGTATAGTCATTCCTGCTTCGTGTTGCAATGCCAACAGGAATTTTTTTCTGGCGGCGTCTTTCATCAACGCTTTATAGGAGGGGAGTCTCATTTCAATAGTAGCGGCTGCGTTATTTGCCGCGATATTGAACGGGTATGATACCTTACCGCTGTTGAGATCTCCTAATATAAGGTCATCTTCAAATTCCAATTGTACATCGTACATCCCTTTTATAATAATGGTATGCTCGGTGGCTGCATATTGCAAAACGCTTTTCTTACAGTTGGCATAGAGGAACATGTCATCGCATGGACAGCACATACATTGTAACCATGCGTTCTTGATACCGGGAATATCAATGAGTAATTTCCGGTAATCGGCTTCTGTCCAGGGATTCACGGTTAATATCTCCCGCGCTGTAAAGAAAGCCTGTTCAGCAGGATCCATCATTTTGCCAGACGGCAATGCCAGCAGGTCTTTGATGTTGAAAGAAGTACGATAACCCAGGTCGGTAATGGCATAGCAGAGCAGTTCGAGTATGGTAATACCCGGATCGTGGATATTGTAATCTGTCCAGTATTGACTGCCCAACGATTCTATATAATCCATACCTGCCTGGCGCAGGAGCCGGTAGTCCTGGTCAGGTTCAAGCGTTGGGTTCTTTGCTATGGTTGTGTAATCTGCCATGTCTCAGCTCTTTTCATCGGTTAGTTTGTTATACTCGTCTTTACAGATCGTTTTCTTGGATGATGCCGTATCATCGGGTATCTGGTGTACCAGGTGTTTATCTGCCGGCACCGATACCAATATGGATATGGCCATCGAAGCCGTTATTTCATCTTCATCTGTGAGCGTAGCCCGGTTGCTTTCGGTGAGATGGTACATTTTCACATCGGTGATATAATCCACATAATACTGGCCCTCGATGAAATTGATAAGCACCGATTTTTCTATTTTTCCTCCGAAACGTATATCATCTGCCTTGCCATAAGCCCATGGACTAAGTAATGCGGTGATGCTTTCTTTCAACAGGTTGCTGTAGTAGCTGAACTCATAGCCTGGCAATAATTTCAGGTTGAACTCCATTAGCACTTCTTCAAAAACAGGGTTGCATACATGTAATTGTACGTGACAGGGTATTCGTTTTTGCAGGAATTCTTTTACCTGGTCGAGCGTATCGGCGTTGGTATAAGGCCGCAGCGGATTGATCTCGTTGTGGTTGGTGAGATCGGGGATGGTGATCAGCGTAACATGTCCGGGCGCTACTTCGTTGTAGTCTTTGTTGATGTACCTGGTATGGTTCAGGCATTTGACGCGGTGTATCTCCGGGAAAGCTTCCAGTACCAGTCTTTCATAATCCCAGATTGTAATAGCCCTGTCTTTATGCCGCAGCCTTTCATTCACCCGCATATAAAAATGCGTGCTGGTCTCCACCGGTTTGCCGCCGAAAGAAGAATAGGGCTGACTGATCTTTTTAACGGCAGATACCGGGTCTTTCAGTTTTGAAATGGTATTGGCCGGCAAGGCGTTGTTTAAGAAATCCGGCGCGTTGTTCTGATCAACAAAACTGGCTGCCGCTGCCTGCGTGGCAACACTTAGGAGTTTGCAAACAGCAGCCGGTTTATTCGGCGATGAAACCGATGCTTTCAACCATACCAGCCCGGTGCGCATCATGGTATGTACCAATGTGGCGTCTTCTGGTACCTGGAAGGAAATAATGCCCGACTGCCGCAGGCTCCTGGTCTGATCAACAACCGACTGTTCATCAAATGGTTGCCATAGGTTATTGCGCAAATAACTCCAATGGATCAATGTGCCTGTAACGGAGAGGGTAGGGTCGCTGGTGCCTTCCATCACCTGGAACAGCATGTTAACGCTTTGCTGTGGGTTTACATCTTTTAAGCCTATGAAGAAAGAACCATTGTCTGTTATATGATCTTGGGTTCCTTCTGCGTGCGTGAATTGCGGAAGGAAATCGATCGTTGCATCATTGCCCAGGTATGCGTGTTGCTCGCTTTCTCCAAAAGGATAGAGGTGGAAATAACGCGCTGTTCTTGCATTGTAAGTCGCTTTATCTTTTTGGTTCAACTGGCTGTTGGTAGATGCGTTATAGCTTGCATAGAGCGAGCTGATCATGGGTGTGTAGGGTGCAATGGGTTGTGTATTGCTGGTATCGGTAGGATTTTTGGCCAGCTTAACCAGGTAAGTGATCCTGGCATCCTGGTATTTATCATTGCCCAGGTCGTTATTCAGGCTCAATCTCAAAAAACCTTTATTGCTGCTGCCATTATAAGGCTGATAAGTGTCTGCATAATCTACAATGGTTTCATCAGCCAATGTAATGACCTGGCCGCTTGCATTGGTAACTGCTACCTGTGCAGTACTGCCTTTGAAAATGGCTACATCCAGGTCTTTCGTCCACATACCGTTCGCCAGGTGTTTGAATGCTGCACCTGGTGCTGTACCGGCAGGATAAATGATCTGGGTGCCGTTGCCCGGAAGGTTTTTCCATTCAATATTCAACACAACAGCCGCATTCTTTTTGCAGAACAATTCTTTGTTGCCTATGAACATAGATGAAGCCGCTTTAGGCAAGGCGCCGAAGGGTTGAAAAGGTTTGGAACTGTCTACGAGCCCTGCATCATTGGCTACTGATAATTGTTTGAGTCCCTTTTGACTGTAAACGCTGGTATCGCCAACGGCTACGGACACTTTTATGTTTTCTATTTTCAACGCGCTCAGCGAATCATAAGGATAAGATTTGTCATCGTTATGCCTGAGATACACTTTTACTACCGGCAGATTGCAATTGAAAGTACCGCCATGAACAGCTGCCACATAATTGGTAATCGACGGTTCATTGCCCTTCAATACAAAACGAACGGTGTAATAGGGTTTACCTGAGCTGTTGGTGCCATGCAATACCTGATTGGCGTTGATCAGGTACCATCCCTTTTCGGTAGTGGCATAGCATTCAAAAGTGTTGGAGTCGGGTATATAGCCATAGGCACCGGCAAATTGCATGGTGAGGTTTACCGTTCTTTCTCCTTCAGTAAGATAGAGATAGTGCGAAGCAACTGCAAACCCCACTTGCGCACGGGGTGTGTCAATAGATTTCAGTTTACCATCTGTATAGGTCTTGATGAAAAAGGGATGCCATTCTTTATTGAGCGATTTCAGTTCTGCACCTTTCCCATCCTGTGAATTGGCTATCGCTGCGGCAAAGAGCCTGCCTTTATTATTGATGCTGCCTGTTTTATCGTCTCCATCGCCCTTATACACATTCATCAAAGCCGCGATGGAGGCTTTATTGAATACAGTGTCTTTATCCAGCGTGTAAAACAATTCTTTTCCCAGGCTGTCTTTTCCTGCTTTGAAGAAGCTGCCTTTGGCAAGCATGTATTCATCTACCTGCTTGGCCAGTTCGATCACCAGGTGTACATGATCGGGTATTTCGGCCCTGGGCACCAGTGATAATACTTCCTTGTAATAAAAATCCAGATGGCGTTGGGTAAGGGTATTGACGCCTGTTTTGGCGTATTTGAACAGCTTCAGGAAAGTTAAGAACAAGGCATAGTGTGGTGCATGGCTGTTCCAGTTACTTAGGGTTTGTAACAATGATTGTTCTGCATCGCTGATGATACGGGTATAGGCTTTGAGGAACTGGTCGAATATGCCGGTGAATAAATTATGATTCACGGCATGGTGGATCTTCTGGTACAATTCTGTACCCGTTCCGAATATTTCCGAATTGGCAGCCAGGCCGGCAGCGTGGTAATAATCGTTGAGTGTTGCCGACCCGTTCAGCCAGGCGGCTGATAACCGGGCATGCGCGATGATCTGAGAAGGGCTTTCTACCTGTTTATTTAAGATTGTCCATCCGGTATAAGCTGCTTCTTTTACAAGACTGGCTATTGAAGCGCCTTTGTACACTGCCAGTAATTGGGTGAATTCATTTTGCAGCCTGGAGCGTACCAGGTTTTGAATGGTTTCTTTCAACGGGTTGCCATCGGGCAATTTTGCAGCCTCTGCATCAATTGCCAAGCATAAAGTGAGGATACCACCGAATAGCCCATTGAAAGTTTCTTTCAGCAGGTCGGTCTTCAATTTGTTTTTATCGGCCCTGAGTACTTCAAATTTTTCTTTGAAACTGCGCCTGTATTCATCTATATCCTGTATGGCAATGGTGCCGAGCACGGCCGATATATCCGATGTAAAAAAGGGCTGCCAGTTGCCATTCACCTGGTTGGTTGTATCGAAATATTTGATCCATTGCGCGAACTGTCCGGCAAATACGATCCATTCGTTATAGTCGCGTTCTTCCACCAGTACATAGCCGTCTTTCAGGGCTTCGGGCATGCGTTGCTGCTGGCCGGTACCGTTTCGCTGTAAAGGATTTTTATTATCGCAACTCATAATTTATCAGGCTATCTGTGTGTTGGTAGTCACTATTTGTAATTCAGTTCCTTCGTCTTTATAATAGGGGTAAACAAAATTGAACCTTGAGTTTGTAGCGCGTACTACATATTCTATTTTGATCAGCACCACGCCCTCCATTTGATCATCCATATCGAGGTCAATGTTCTTGGCATCGATCCTCGGTTCAAAATAGAGTATGGCCGTTTGAATCCTGTCTTTCATGATGGTAACCGTTGTGGTGTTCAGTGGTTCGAACAACAAGTCCACCATATTGCAGCCGTATTTGGGTTCCATCACGCGTTCACCGATCGTGGTGGTCAGTAATATCTCCAGGCTTTTGTGGATGTCTTCCATTTTCTCCGTCATATCCACGCCTGCATTGCCTGCGTTGAAGCTGGGAGGGAAGCTCCATCCTTTGCCCAGGAAGTCGTCGTTGATTGCTGTAGTTGTTGCCATAATCTTGTTTTATCCTCCAATAATCACAGTAGGTGTGCCCATCACAATAACACCGCCATGTGCTGTTGTATCTCCCTGTCTTGCCGCCGGCGCCCCACCGATCATTACCGTAGCCGAACCCTGTATGATGGTGTCGGGCGGCCCCACACAAGTAAGCATATCACCCACACGCGCTGCCGGCATGCCGCCGATGAGTACGGTAGGGCATCCGGGGCCTGTTACAGGGCCTCCTACATGTGGTACCGGGCCATTCATCATGGGACAGGTGTGCATATCTGTAAGTCTTGCTGCGGGTGGCATAATGTATGCTTTAATTAATTTGAACAACAGATCCTTTAACGGTGGTGCTCCCCCCTGATGAAAACTCTGCAGTAGAACCTCCCTGCACTGTCATCTGGGCATCACTTTTGACGGTGGTATTCATTCCCTGCGCATTGAAGTCATTGGCTGACTTCAACACAAGGTCCTTGACACTTTCCAGCTTGATGCCGTTTTCATCCATGGTGAACTTATTGCCGTTCTGGTCTTCCATTTTGATGGTCTTGTTTTCTTCTGATATCAATACTTTGTTTCCACCGGGTGTTTCTATGCTGATCGATTTTTTGTCGTCGTTGAAGATCATTTTCATGGCGCTGCGTGATACATATCCTTTTTCATTGTTCTGATCGCTTGCCTGCAAAGGAGCGGGCTTTTTACTGCTGTTGCACATGCCCAGTATCACGGCATGCCGCGGGTCGTTGTTGATGAATCCTACGATCACTTCATCGCCAATTTCAGGGCGAAAAAACATGCCCCTGTTATTACCTGCATCCAAAGAACACACGCGGCTCCATATCCCGTCATCACCGGTATCGATCAACGGCAAGCGCACCATGATCCGGTCTTCTCCGTCGGGATCGCTTTCGAGTTTGGTTACTACGCCCAACTGCAATCCTTGTACAGCAGGCAATAGCGCGCCGGCCATCGGCTGTTGTACATCATAAGTTTGTGCAAACCATTCGGGCTCCACACCAAATTGAAATGTGGTGAGCCAGTTTCCTTTCTGTATCTCATGCCTTACACCTGTTACAAATAGTTTTCCATTGAACCGGTCGCCGGCTCCATTGATCTGTATGATCTTTCCCGGTAACACGTTGGCCGTACCATCGGTGCTTACCCTGCCCCTTATTTTGGCGAGACGGTGTTTCAATAGTTTTGAGTTGGCCCATTGCTGCAGTTCCTGGTCAACCAGCTTGCCGCTGTGTTTCAAAACATAATCATCATCACCGATAACACCGGCAAGGGTATCTGCGCTGATATTACCGGCCTGCGGCACGCCTGCATCTGCCGCTTCTATACCGTCTACCAGGCTTTGTTGCGATGGATCCCAGGCCGTTGCCTTAACGCCTTTCAACTGGAAGCGGGCGTCGATCTCTGCATCGAGGTCGTGCACGGTGGCACCATATTGAACAGTGAGCACGGCATCGCCGGAGAAATCGGGTTTGGCAATGGTGATCTTGCCATCATTCGGCATGCATAAAAGGCCGTTGGCATCTGCGCGGCACATCATGAAATCCCAGTCGGTTGTGTTGTATTGCACCAGTTCTTTATGCTGCAGGTCGGTAGCACTTACATCTTTATCCAACTGATGCGCGCCAATCAGTTGCTCCATCACATCACTGTCTTTGCTATCCTTGAAATATTTGCTCTTGCTGGTTACGGTCATCTTCACCGCTTTGTCTTTACACTCCACCATCAATACCGAACTCGTCTTGCGCACTTTAATGCCATGTTTGATCACAATGCCTTTGAAGATCGTTTTCTCATTACTGCGATAACCGGCTTTGATCTCGATCTCTTTGCCCGGTTCAAAATCGGCCGTATTGCTGATGGCAAAAGTTTCTTTCGAAGGCTCCCCGTCTACCAGTACGATGGTGGCAACGGGTATCCGGTTGATCTCTTTGTTCACCGCAATAGCCATCACTTGATAAGTCCTGGATACAGCATTGCCACCCGAGAGAATGGTAAACGTGCATACACTTTTAGATGCTTCAGATGGTATGGTCCTTTCGTTGGGCATTAAACGCTGTTTTTATCAATAGGGGGGAAGAATAATTGCTGGCCTTGTTGCAGGTTCCTGAAATCGACCAGGTTGTTCACCCTGGCCACCTGCATATAATATTTTGAATCGCCATAAACCAGGTAGCATAACCATGGCAGTGTCTCGCCGCTTTTTACCACACGGTAATGTGTGATATCGGGAGAATGCGCATTTTCTGTTGCCACGCGCAATTGTTCATCGATACTGCCTTTGAACGTGGTCTTGCATACAGCACGGATGGGCGATCCGTTGGAATTGAATAATTTGAAATTGATCGTCAGTGCCGTACACCGTCCTTTGAATATAAAAGTGCCCCATACTACTTTGAAGAACCGGGGCTCGTGCGAATCACTGTCATATTCCAGCAGGAGTTTTTTGAAAGCTTCCACATCGTCGTGCACACTTTCTTTTGGATTATTATCGATGATACCGGTACAATCGAACAGGAATTCGAAAGACATCTCCTCCGGCTTCTTGAAATTGAAGCGCTGGTGTGCCGTACTCGTACCATGCCCTTGCCCTTCTGTGAACTCCACTTTATAATCCAGCGAATAATTCTCGGGATTGATCATGGCTTTAAATGGATTGCCCGGATCATTCACTTTGTGACTATCGGCATAGTCCTGGTTGTTGTACGCTATGATCTGAACTTTTTCGAGCATGTTGTTATCTTTCTTTCTTGTTCTGTATGATGTCGAGCACTTGTTCCACGCATTGCGATACGATACCGTCCAGGTCTGTTTTTGCTCCGCCACCTTGTGCAGCCGGCGGCTGCACCGATTCCTCGGCCTGCGGGTTGGGGTTGTTGACCGTTGCTTTGATGACCAATTCTCTTATCTCAATGGGCATAACCGGTTTTATTGAACGGTGAAATAACTATAACAGAGATCGAGTGTTTCCACAACTACGGTATTTTCCTGCGCATTGAAATCCGATACCGACCATTTCTTGGGCCATGTATTGAACACATTCCATGTTTTAAGCGGCTGGTGTTGTTCGTTGAGCAATAGGATACTGATCTGTACAGGGTCGAACTGCCTGTCGCGAAAGGCTTTGATGCACCACTTGATCACATCCGAATCGGTGAGCATACCTCGTTTCAATGACAGGTCGGGATACTTGGTACGAACCGGCAGTTTGTGTTCAAAGCGGTTTTCGCCGCCTTCCTTGAACGACTCGGTGTCGTATTCAACGGTGAGTCCGCTGACCGATTGGAAACGGGTATCGTTATCGTTACCAATACCAATGAACTCAACCTTGAAATGGAATCCCACCGGCGGATAATATCCGCCTGCCGATGTATCAGCCATAGCTTTTCTTTTACCGTTTTACATGAGCACATCCAGCCCTTCATGTGCCAGTTCCAGCGTTTCAATGGCCACTTCATTGCCATCGGCTTTGAGGTCGCTGGCCTGTATTTTTACCGGGAATGCGTTGATCACTTTCCAGGTAATCACCGGGTCGTGGCTCTCATTGAGCAGGCTGATGGTTACATCGCGGCGCTCTACCTTGTTGAGGTTGACCGTGTTGATCCATTTGTAGTATTCTTTATCGCCTTCGAATGTGCCGCGTTTCAGCGTGATATTGCTGAATTTGTGCAGGCCGGGCATTTTGATCTTGGAATAAGTAGGGCTGGAGCCTTCCCGGTATTCGATGGCTTCGATTTGTTTATCAAGCCCTGTAGCTTCTGAGAAGCCGATGCGTGAGCCGCCCCATTCTACACGAAAATGGAATTTTGGTATAGGGTATGTATTTGCTGTTGCCATTGTTTAGGTTTTTAAGTTTTATAGATATGGGTTAGCTTTTAGCCATCAGCTGGCTGAAGCGGAGGATGATAAACTCGGCAGGTCTTACCACAGCCATACCTATTTCCACGATCATGCGACCTTCCAGTATGTCTTGTGCACTCATGGTCCTGTTCAGTCCC
>JBHAFM010000087.1:0-39609 GCA_041856175.1 Sediminibacterium sp. | reverse complement strand
TTTTCTATTTAAAAGAAGGCAGTTCCATATTAGGAAGGGTGATCAGCCAGGACAATGGTAAATACACTATTTCCCAGAATCCATTTTCGCCGCAAACAACCAGGGAGGTTCTGAAGAAAGATGTTGTACGGACAAGGATATCTGATGTTTCGCCAATGCTTCCGGGCCTGATTAACCGGTTAAACCCGGAAGAATTAAGAGACCTGCTGGCTTATCTTAAATCCGGTGCCAATAGACAGGATACTATTTTTTCGGCTAAAAAGAACTAGAGGGTAATAGGAGGAAATAGCGTTGACACAACAAACCTGGAGAAATAAAATATCGAATGCTGCACAACTCGGCGGTATTGAAATGTCGGTACTGGATAATGGTTCTGCACGGGGAACACGTATTGCATGGATCAATACAGGAACAGGTTTGCGTTACAAAGTAGTGATTGACCGGGCTATGGATATAGCAGATGCGTTTTATAACCAGCATAGCCTAGCCTGGTTGAATCATCCGGGAATCGTTTCACCGCAACCATTTTCGAATAGGGGAACTGACTGGCTAAGAACATTTGGTGGTGGGTTGCTTACCACATGCGGACTAACACATGTAGGCGGACCGGAGGCAGATACTTATGGTGAGCGTGGACTTCATGGACCAATAAGCAATATACCGGCAGAGCTTGAATCAATTATACAGCCTGACCCCGTCGCGGGTAAGCTGCATATGAGTATTACAGGAAGAATGAAGCAGACACAGATATTTGGCCCGAGCCTGGAATTGAAGCGAACAATATCAGGAACACTGGGACAGGCATCCATTAAAATTAGCGATGAAGTGATTAACCGGGGCAATACTGCAGCTCCTCATATGATACTATACCATTGCAATTTCGGATGGCCACTGGTAGATGAGGGGACAGCTATTTTATGGAAGGGAGCATGGCAAACCGGCAATGGGAAGAGCGATAATAAAATTTTCAGAGAAGGGAATGACTTTCTCAAATGCCCGGCCCCCATGGAGGAACATAATGGCAGTGGCGAGGAAGCTGCATTCATTGATGTAACTGCTGATCGTTCCGGCAGGTGTGTATGTGGCTTGTACAATGCTCAGTTAAACCTGGCAGTTGCTTTACGGTTTTCAAAAAAAGAATTGCCCTGGCTCACGAACTGGCAACATTGGGGTAATGGGGAATATGTAACAGGGCTTGAACCCGGAACAAATCCTCCTATAGGGCAGGCAAAGGCAAGAGCGCAAAATCAGCTTATACATATTGCACCCGGAGAAAGCAAGACATACAATGTAGAGATTGAGGTACCAGACACCAAAGAAAAAATAGCTTCATTTTTAAACGGGCTGATGAAAGCGGATTGAAAATTAATTTTTTAACTCATACCAATGGAAAAACTAAGTTTAGCAGAAAAAGCATTTGATCAGGGTAAAGGAATTTTACGGTTGGCTCCAACCTGGGTGCCCAGGTCATTTTGTGTACCAGGCCGTAGAATTAAATTACATCCTGATGATTATTATGTACTGGGCGGACAACGCGGCGGTATTGACGAACGCTGGTTGTCCTCAACCACACCAGCGAAAAACGGCCCCTTAACCGGGGAGAATGAAGGATTGAGTGCCGTGGTTTTTAATGATGGCACAAAAGAAGAGCGAATACTATTAAAAGATGCGGTAAATGAGTTGAAAGGCGCTTTAATTGGGAACCGGTTGTGGGATGAATACGGCAGCTGGCCCATGTATTCTAAATTTTTTGATAATATGGGGCCGCTTCCGCATCATGTGCATCATAATGATGAGAAAGCAGCATTAATTGGCCAAAAAGGCAAACCAGAGGCATACTACTTTCCACCGCAATTGAATAATCATGGGGGCGATTACCCGTATACTTTTATTGGTATTGCACCAGGCACCACCAAAGAGCAGGTACGCGAGTGCCTGGTAAACTTTACAAAAGGTGATAATAAAATAACCAATTATTCACAGGCATACCGGCTTGAACCTGGCACTGGCTGGGATGTACCACCAGGACTGCTCCATGCTCCGGGAAGCATGTGTACCTATGAACCCCAAAAAGCATCCGATGTTTTTGCCATGTACCAATCACTGGTTAATGAAGCGATCATTCCGGAAGAACTGTTATGGAATGGTACACCTAAAGAAAGTATAGGTGATTTCGATGCACTGATGGACGTACTTGACTGGGAGCTGAATGTTGATCCTAATACAATGAAAAACCGTTTCATGGCTCCAAAGCCCATCAGGCCAATGGATGAAATGAAAGCGGAAGGATATATTGAAAACTGGATTTGCTATAAGTCTGATGCATTCAGTGCAAAGGAACTTACTGTTTTTCCCGGCCAAACAGTTACCATAAAAGATAGTGCGGCGTATGGGATTATAGTGATGCAGGGGCACGGTAAAATGGGTGTGTGGGATATTGAAACACCTGCTTTAATTCGTTACGGCCAGTTAACAAATGATGAGTTTTTCATTAGCGAAAAAGCAGCGCTGGAAGGTGTTAAGATCGTAAATGCATCTGCAACAGACCCTATCGTGATCCTTAAACACTTTGGTCCGGGAAACCCTGACCTTGTGTTATAAAGTATAAACTTCATTATCAGCATTGCAAATTTTAAACTAACGATATGCAGGAAAATAATTATCCTAAGCTTCACAATGCTACCTGGCCCGGTATCGTGGGAAAGGGCCCCGATTCAGAACCTCCCATTTCTCTGGACACCTTACTTGAACTCACCGCTTCTGCATCTGTAAACGGAGTTAGGTTTGATGGCATTGATATCGGCCTTTTCGAACCTCATTTTAATATTGATACTACAGATGATGGCATCAAGAAACTGGCAGACAAAGTTGCTGCCCTTAACCTTGACATCGGAAGCATCGTAGCGCCGATCTGGGGCGGTCCTGCAATGGGCAGTAAAGAAGAACGTGGCGTATTTGTTGAGATGGTTCGCAAGTCCTGCCGGTTTGGTCAGAAGTTACGCGAATTGGGCGTTCGTCCAAACGGTATCATCCGTATTGATGCGGCCTGTAAACCCGATCATTGGGCGCTTGATCCGGTTAACAATACAAAATTAATTGCCGGTACGTTTCGTGAAGCATGCGATGTAGCTGCCGGCTATGGAGAAAAACTTGCTGCGGAAGGCGAAATCTGCTGGGGTGGTATGCACAGCTGGAAAGTCATGATTGATACGCTGGAGGCAGTTGATCGTCCAAACATTGGCTTTCAGGCAGACATGGCGCATACCTTGTTGTACTTGTTAGGTTATAACAAACCGGAGGATCGTATCCTGCCTATTGATTTTGACTGGAAAGACCGTGATGCTTTGGAGGCAGGCCTCATAACCTTAACGAATGCACTTCGCCCCTGGACCATCGATTTCCATGTAGCTCAGAATGATGGAACTGTACATGGAACAGGTTCGCATGATAAAACGGGCCGCCACTGCCTGGCAACTGATCCTAACGGAAAGCTCGACATTGCGCACGATGCAGGTTATTGGCTGCGCGATGAAAATGGTCAGCTTACTAAAGCCTTCAAGCATATTTGCTGGGATGGATGTATGTTTCCGAATGAAGTGATGACGCAACAAAAAACATGGAACGATATACTGGCAGCCATGATAAAAGTCCGCGAGTTACATGGATGGTATGAAGCGTAATACAACTTCAATTGTTTATTTAATAATGATATAAATGAAAAAAAAGAAAGAACTGAGAATAGGACTGATAGGATGCGGTTTTATGGGCAGAACGCATTCCAATGGTTATAAGCGTGTGGGTGATTTCTTTCCGGAACTTGCATATTCACCAGTATTGAAGGCGGTTTGCTCACGAAGTGAAAGCAAAGTGCGGGCATTCGCCGACCAATGGGGCTATGAGTCTGTAGAAACGGATTGGAAGGCAGTGATTGCACGTGCTGATATTGATGCAATAGATATCTGCACACCAAATAATATGCATGCGGAAATTGCTATTGCCGCAGCTGAAGCAGGCAAAATGATTTTGTGTGAAAAGCCTCTTGCCAGGACCCTGGCCGAGTCTCAACAAATGGTGGATGCTGTTGAAAAAGCTGCAATTAATAACACGGTATTGTATAATTACCGCCGTATTCCTGCCGTTACCTTAGCCAAACAGATCATTGATTCTGGCAAGCTTGGAAAAATTTTTCATTATAGGGCAAACTTTCTGCAGGACTGGACCATCAACGCAAATCTTCCGCAAGGCGGTGAGGGGTTATGGCGTATGGATGCCGATGTGTCGGGGTCTGGTGTCGTTGGAGACCTGCTTTCCCATTGCATTGATACTGCGATGTGGCTCAATGGCGGTATCAGGGATGTATCGGCCATGACGGAGACCTTCATTAAAGAACGTGTTCACCAGCTTACAGGTAAGGTACAGAAAGTTAATATTGATGATGCTTGTGCTTTCCTTTGCCATTTTAGTAATGGATCACTTGGCATCTTTGAGTCTACCCGTTATGCAAGGGGACATAAAGCTTTGTATACTTTTGAAATCAATGGGGCCAATGCTTCCATTCGCTGGGATTTGCATGATCTGAACCGGCTTGAATTTTTTGACAATGCCGATGATTCAACAGTTCGCGGCTGGCGCTCCATTCATGTTACAGACGGTGACCAGCCCTATATGAATAAATGGTGGGTTCCCGGATTAGGCATCGGTTATGAGCACTCTTTTATTCACCATGTTGCTGACTTTCTTAAAAGCCTGGAAACAGGAACACCCTGCGCGCCCACTTTTAAAGACGCATTTGAAACCGAGAAAGTTTGCCAGGCTGTTCTCGATTCTGCAGTCTCCAAAAGCTGGAAAAAAACCGGTGTTAACGAGTGATATAAAAGGAATTGGATGCTGTTTTTGATTAACTTAATATCTTTTAAACAACGATCGCTATGCGAAAACTATTTGCCATCGCTTTTCTTACGGCATCCTTCTTTGCAGGTGCCCAGGTAAAGGTTCAAAACCTGTTAACCGAAAACCTTACCAATCCCATTGGCTTGGATGCAGCTATTCCCCGTTTTAGCTGGCAGCTAACCAGCGACCAGCGAAATACCAGGCAGGTTGCTTATGAAATAAAAGTAGTGCACGGTAAAACAGTTGCATGGAACAGTAATAAAGTAATGTCTGATCAGTCGGTTCATGTGCCCTATGCAGGCGCCGGTTTGCAATCCGGCATGAAATACAACTGGCAGGTACGCGTATGGGATAACACAGGCAAAGCTTCCGAATGGAGTGCTCCCGCTTCCTTCCAGATGGCATTATTGCATGTCTCTGACTGGAAAGCAAAATGGATTGAGCCAGGTTATACAGAAGATTCAGCAATGCGCCCCAGTCCCCTGTTCCGCAAACAATTCTCCAGCAACAAAAAAATTCAATCTGCTACAGCCTATATCACTTCACATGGTTTGTACGAAGCGCAGATCAATGGCAAAAGGGTTGGAGATGCTTATTTAACACCGGGCTGGACAGTCTACAAAAAGCGCTTGCAATACCAGACCTACGATGTAACAGACCTGTTGAAAAGCGGCAACAATGCCATCGGTGTTGTATTGGGAAGCGGCTGGTACAGGGGTACCATCGGTTTCACCAACAAACTGAATGTCTATGGAAAAGATATCGCCCTGCTTTTTCAGTTAGACATTACCTATACAGATGGTTCAAAGCAGACCATCGTATCTGATGATACCTGGAAATCATCTACCGGCGCCATTCGTTATGCAGAGATCTATAACGGTGAAACGATCGACGCACGCTTAAGTAAGCAGGGCTGGACAGAACCTGCATATAACGACGCTGACTGGAGTGGTGTAAAAGTGGCCGTGCATCCCATGGATGTATTGCTGGCTACCTGTAATGAACCGGTAAAAAAACATGAAACCTTTCAGCCGGTAAGAATTTTTACAACGCCCAAAGGAGAAAAAGTAATTGACTTCGGCCAGAACCTGGTAGGATGGGTAGTGATGAAAGTTAAGGGGAATGCCGGTGATAAAATTGTATTATCACATGCAGAAGTGTTAGACAAGCAGGGTAATTTCTACACCACCAACCTGCGTGCAGCGAAAGCACAGGATACTTATATTTTGAAAGGAGGCGAAGCCGAAATATTTGAACCGCATTTTACCTGGCAGGGCTTCAGGTTTGTAAGGGTGGATGGTTTTCCGGGAGAGCTGAAACCGGAAAATTTTGAAGCGGTTGCTTTGTATTCCGATATGAAGCCAACCGGTACTTTCACTTCTTCCAATGCACTGATCAACCAGTTGCAGCATAATATTCAATGGGGACAAAAGGGCAATTTCTTAGATGTGCCAACAGATTGTCCGCAGCGCGATGAACGTTTGGGCTGGACAGGAGACGCGCAGGCGTTTTCAAGAACAGCATCCTTTAATATGAATGTCAATAATTTCTTTGCCAAATGGCTGAGAGACCTGGAAGCAGATCAGCAGAATGGCGTGGTGCCTTTTGTTATACCCAATGTGTTGGGAGGCGCCATCAACAGTGCAGGCTGGGCAGATGTGGCTACTATTGCACCCTGGAATATGTACCTGGCCTATGGCGATACACGTTTGCTGGAGAACCAGTACAGCAGCATGAAAGCCTATGTGGAGAGCATCCGCCGTTCAGCAAAAAATGAACTGTGGAATACAGGCTTCCATTTTGGCGACTGGCTTTTTTACCGGCCCGATGATGACAATGATGGCAGGGCGGCTGTAACTGATAAATACCTGATTGCACAATGCTTCTATGCACATTCTACCCAACTGCTGATCAATGCGGCTAAAGTGCTGGGTAAAACAGCAGATGCAGAGAGCTATACGCAATTACTGGCCCGGATCAAAGAAGCATTCAACAAAGAATATGTAACAGGAAGCGGCCGCCTGGTTTCAAGTACGCAAACAGCGTATGTGCTGGCCCTCAATTTTGACATGCTGCCCGGGTCTTTACGCCAGCAGGCCGCACAAAGACTGGCAGATAATGTAAAGGCCTATGGTAACCACCTGACAACAGGCTTTCTCGGCACCCCTTATTTATGTCACGTATTAACACGCTTTGGCTTTACTGATGCGTCCTATAAATTATTGTTGCAGGAAACCTACCCCTCCTGGTTGTACCCGGTAAAAATGGGCGCTACCACCATCTGGGAAAGATGGGACGGGCAAAAGCCGGACAGTTCCTTCCAGACACCCGGAATGAATTCTTTTAACCATTATGCTTATGGCGCTATTGGCGACTGGATGTACCGTAAAATGGTAGGCCTGGATACCTATGAAGATGGTGTGGGTTATAAGCACATCAAAATACAACCGCATATCGGGGGCAGTTTTACACATGCATCGGCAAGCCTGCAAACCTATTATGGAAAACTGAGCAGTGGATGGAAAGTGGAAACGGGCAGGATACTGATGGATGTGGAGATACCTGCCAACACTACCGCCACTGTGTATATCCCTACCCAGAAAGCAGGCGATGTTACAGAATCGGGGAAAGCGCTTTCGGCTGAAAATGGTATTACTATTACCGGCACAGAAGACGGCTATGTTGTACTGCAATTGGGTTCCGGTACGTATCATTTTGCCGCTTCCAGGCCGGTAGCTGTAAGCGAAAACATCAACACCGGAGAATACGTTGGCAAATACAAAACAGAAGGCGGTATGGTGAGTATGATTGAAATAAAACAGCAGAATGGAAAGCTGATGGCTGTTGTACTGAATAACAATGGAGAACTGGAACCTATAAAAGATACTAAGGACAAATTCAGCAGCGCTGATGGTTCTATTGCTACTTTCAGCAGGGATGAACAGGGGAAAGTAATGAAAGTAAAAATAAATGCACTTGGAATGAGTTTCGAAGGAACAAAGCAATAAACGGTAACATAAACCTGGTAAGCAAATAAAGCATATCGTATGAAATCAATACAGTGGCTGACCGGATCAGCAGTAGCCTTATTGGCAATAACTACGATTGCCTTTACCAATGATGACAAAATAAAAACACCTGGCAAGGATGAGCACCAATGGTTTCCGGTCTATGATTTTGATGCGGCCACTTTTAAAAAAGCGCCCCGCGCTTTTGGTCCCTTTACCCGCTGGTGGTTACCCGGCAATGATATTACCAGCGAGGAACTGCAAAGAGAAGTAAAAGCGCTTGCCGATAACGGCTTTGCGGGCGTAGAGGTACAGCCTCTGACCATGGGGCTGAACCCCAAGGCACCTGCAAATCAGCAGAGCAGGATATATAGCTGGGATACGCCCTCCTTCTATGAACACCTCCGGGCAATCATGCAGCAGGCGCAGCAATCGGGGATAACGGTAGATATGAATGGCGGAAGCGGATGGCCATTAGGCGGTTCTTTTTTTGATCCGAAGGAAAGCATGAAAACACTGGCTATATCAGATACCAGTCTCGCAGGTGGACAAAACTTCAATGGCCGGCTGCCATCACCTTTGGGAAAAGGATCAAAAGCCGAAGGAACAATGGCCATGATGCTGCAGAAGAATTTCATCGATGAAAAATGGGCCCGTATACAAAGTGTGATCGCGGCCAGGGTAATTAAAACGGTCAACAAGCAAACACTCCTCGATCCTGCAACAATCGTAAACCTGGCAGGCAAAGTAAAAGATCGCAGTTTAAACTGGCAGGCACCCGCCGGGGGGGAGTGGCGCATCATTGTATCATGGGTTATTCCAACGGGAGAAAAGCCTTCCCTCATCGCTTCTTCCAAAACCAATTATGTCATCGATCACCTCAATCCCGAAGTGGTGAATAAAACCTATGACTACCTGCTGGGTTCCCGCACAGGATTGCCGGCTTATTACCACCGCCCGCTGCGTGCCATCTTTAATGATAGTTATGAGTTTCATACCGACAGGATGATCTCGCCCGATTTCTTACAGGTGTTCAAAGCGAAGAATGGCTATGATATTGCACCGTATCTTTCTGCTGTGTATCAGCAGGGGTACAACCACCCTACTTATTTGGCTTCTATGTATCCCAATGCCAGGCCGCCTTACACATTCAGTGAAACAGAAAGCTGGCGCATGATGTATGATTATGACCAGGTTGTGAATGAAGTATTTAAGAAGAATTTTATCAAAACAAGTGATCAGTGGATGCAGCAGCATGGACTGCTGCACCGTACACAGGCTTATGGATTCCCGATAGACCTGATTGGCAGTGCAGGAGCTGCCGATATACCGGAAGCAGAACAATTGTTTGCAGAAGGTTCTGAAGGTTACCTGAAATTAGTTACTTCAGGCGCCCATCTTTACCATCGCCCCGTTATTACACAGGAATCTTTTGTCTCTATTTTCCGGGCAGAAATGACCACCCCGCAGAAGATCAAAATATGGGCTGATAAGTCATTGGCCTGTGGTATCAACCAACTGATCTATCACGGCACACCTTACAAATACAATAACGGCGAATATGGAAAGGAAGGATGGAACACCTGGTCCTCTCCTTTTATGCCCTTTATTAATTTCTCCACCGGTATGAATGAGTCTGATCCTTTCTGGAAAGACCTGAAATTAGTGAACCAATACCTGGCGCGCTGTCAATATGCATTGCGGGCAGGAAAACCCAAAACAGATGTATTGATCTATATGCCATTCATAGATTTCACAGAAGACCAGATGTCTATGAATCCCGAAGAGATACTGTACAGGGGCTATTTCAAAGGAGTGGAACCAGATATCAAGGGCTTTGGTGTTTTTGAAGCGCCTAAAACACGCATCAGTGAATGGTACAGCAAATTATGGAAGACGGTGAATGAACTGGAATCAAAAGGGATATCCTGGGAGTTTGTCAACGATGAATCATTGCAGAAAGCAACATCAGCTGCAGGTAATATAACTATTGAAGGCAATCAATACCAATCGCTCATACTTGCCAATCTTCCCTATATCAACCTGGCAAGTGCTAAGAAGATCAATACATTGAGTAAAGCAGGACTGAACCTTTGGGTAATAGGAGCTATTCCTGAGCAGCAACCCTCTTATCTTAATTATGCAGCCAATGACCGGTTAGCCAAACAATTGATGGAAGAAGCAGCTAAACAGAAAAATAGTCAAAGGATACCAGGCATGCTTCCTTTGAATACCATGATACAAAAAATAAGGTTTGTAAAGCCTGTTGATTTTTCCAGGCAGATCACGCGGGAAATGACAGATGGCAGCCAGGTTAAATTTATATGGAACAAATCAGACCAGTGGCAAACCATTGGCCTGGATCTTGATCCACACTTCACACATGCATATTGGCTGAACCCGGAAGACGGTTCCATTGAAAAGAACAATGCAAACACGATCAGCTACCGGTTACCACCTTATGGCTCTGTGATCCTGTATGCTTCAGTGAAAAAAGCAATCGCACCGGATATTATAGCTATGCCAACGATCCTGGCTGAAGATGCGAAAGAAGTGTTGCCTATTGATAACTGGACCATCAGGGTGGGAGACATTACACTCATCAATAGTCCCTTAATAGACTGGCGCAACCATGAACGATTAAAATACAGTTCTGATGAAGGTATCTATACGGCATCCTTCAGGCTCGATAACAAGCGCGCTGCCGATCATTATATCCTGGACCTTGGTAAAGTATTTTATACTGCTACGGTAAGTATTAATGGTAAAGAAGCCGGCAAACGATTGTTCGCCCCTTACAGTGTAGACATTACCAAACTGGTACAACCAGGAGAAAACCAGGTGGAAGTACATATTACTACCACGCGCAGAAATGGTTTTGCAGGCGAGGCTGTAAAGGGGAACCCACATTATGCACAATTCAAAGGAAAAGAAAATACACTTGTACCATCAGGATTGGCAGGACCAGTGCTGATTAAAGTGCAATAATAATGATCCATGACAGGCCATGACAGACAGGCTTTGCCGCCCACTTATTTTTACAACCGTTTAATGCCATACTGAAAAATTATCAAGCATGCAGGCTATTTTAGGAATCATCTTTCATTTTATCGGGGGCTTCGCCTCGGGTAGTTTTTATATGCCCTATAAAAAGGTAAGAAGCTGGAGCTGGGAAAGCTACTGGATTGTCGGGGGTTTGTTTTCCTGGCTTATTGTACCTCCACTGGCTGCCTGGTTAACGGTTCCGGGGTTTTCTGCCATCATCAGCGCCACTTCGGCCGATATCATCAAATTCACCCTTCTTTTTGGGGTGTTATGGGGTGTAGGCGGACTCACTTACGGACTGGGTGTGCGTTACCTCGGCATGTCGCTCGGCAATTCAGTGGTATTAGGCTTCTGCTCCGCTTTTGGCGCATTAGTCCCTTCTATCTATTATAACTTTAATCCGACACCCGGCAAGACCACTTTTAATGACCTGCTGACAACAGGCTGGGGACGCGTGGTGCTGGCCGGTGTGATCATCTGCCTGGCGGGTATTTATATCTGCGGAAAAGCAGGCATGATGAAAGAGAAACAATTGCCCGAAGAAGAGAAGAAAAAATCAGTAGCTGAATTCAGTCTTGTGAAGGGATTGATCGTTGCTATTTTTTCGGGCATCATGAGCGCCTGTTTCAACTTTGGTATCGAAGCAGGGAAGCCAATGGCCGAAGCGGCGGTGAGGGCCGGACTGAATCCTTTGTACCAGAACAATGTTACTTATGTTGTATTGTTATGGGGAGGGCTCAGCACCAATCTGATCTGGTGTACGATCCTGAATTTCCGGAATAACAGCTTTGGCAATTATGCAGACGGGAACACGCCTTTATTAAAAAATTACCTGTTCTCAGCATTGGCGGGTACCGTGTGGTTCCTGCAATTTTTCTTCTATGGCATGGGTGAAAGTAAATTGGGTAATGGCGCCAGCAGCTGGATACTGCACATGGCTTTCATCATATTAGTCGCCAATATGTGGGGTATTATACTAAAAGAATGGAAGGGTGTAAGCAAGCAGACAAAGCTTGTCATCACACTGGGCATTGCTACCATTATGCTGTCGGTATTTGTAGTGGGATATGGCAATGCGCTGAAAGGATAAGCAAACTGTGCGCAGATCAATTGAGTTTTTAAAATGTATATAATTTATGAGCACTGTGACAAAAACATTTAAACACGTGAGTTATTTGTGGGACGAAGCAAAGGCGGCTGCACTGGCAGGTGATGAAGTGGCTTTATTAGTGTATCGTTCCAACTTATTGGGAGCCGATCTGCGATTGACCAATTATGGCGGTGGAAATACTTCCTGTAAAACAATAGCAAAAGATCCGCTGACAGGTAAGGATACAGAAGTGATGTGGGTGAAGGGGAGCGGTGGCGACCTGGGTACCATGAAAAGAAACGGGCTGGCTGCTTTATATGTTGACAGGTTACGCAACCTGAAAAACAGGTACCGTGGTATTGCGCATGAAGATGAAATGGTAGAACTCTTCAACCATTGTATCTATGATCTCGCATCCAAAGCGCCATCTATCGATACGCCGCTGCACGGCTTTCTTCCTTTCAAACACATCGATCACCTCCATCCCGATGCAGCCATCGCTATTGCAGCGGCAAAAGATGGAAAGAAGATCACACAGGAATTATTCCAGGGTACCATTGGCTGGGTAGAATGGCAGAAGCCGGGCTTTGACCTGGGCCTGCAACTGAAAGCCTGCCTTGATGCCAATCCCGGCATCCGTGGTATCATGCTTGGTTCACATGGCTTATTTACCTGGGGCGATACGGCTTATGAAAGCTATATCAATACACTGGAAGTCATTGAACGCTGTGCCCAATACCTCGAAGACCATTACGGTAAGAAGGGCCCTGTCTTCGGTGGTGCAAAACTAACATCACCCGATCAGAAAGAACGCCTGGCAAAAGCGGCTGCGCTTGCGCCGGTACTGAGGGGTTTCTGTTCTTCACAAATAAAAATGATCGGTCATTTTACCGATGACGAACGGGTATTGCAGTTCATCAACTCGAACGACTTAGACAGGCTGGCCCCGCTGGGTACCAGTTGCCCGGATCATTTTCTGCGTACCAAAATCTCTCCGCTGGTATTGAACCTGTCACCGGAGGAAGACCTGTCCGATGCCCGGCGCATCAAAGAAAAAGTGGTGCCTTTATTCACCGCTTACCGGCAGCTGTACGCAGATTATTACAACAGCTGCAAACATCCGGACAGCCCGGCCATGCGTGATGCTAATCCGGTTGTACTGCTTTATCCGGGTATAGGTATGTTCACTTTTGCGAAGGATAAACAAACGGCAAGGGTAGCTGCCGAGTTTTACATCAATGCGATCAATGTGATGCGGGGCGCGGAAGCTATTTCCGCATACACTTCTTTGCCCAGGCAGGAAGCATTTAATATAGAATACTGGTTACTCGAAGAAGCAAAACTGCAGCGGATGCCTAAACCGAAAGCATTGAGCGGAAGGGTAGCGCTCGTAACCGGCAGCGCCGGCGGTATTGGTAAAGCCATCGCCAAAAAATTTGCAGAAGAAGGCGCCTGTGTGATACTGAATGATAATAATGCAGAGCGGCTGGAAGAAGCCAAAAAAGAATTTGCCTCCCTGTATGGAAAAGATGTTTTTGCAGCAGATGTGCTGGATGTAACAGACATGGCTTCTATTGAACAGACATTGCATACCGCTGCATTGGCTTTTGGTGGGGTGGATATTGTGGTCAACAATGCAGGCTTATCCATTTCAAAACCATTGCAGGAGCATACAGAGAAAGATTGGGAATTACTGTATGATGTATTGGTAAAAGGACAATTTCTGGTAACACAGAAAGGTGTGGAAATCATGCGCAAACAGGGCTTTGGCGGCGATGTGCTGAATATTGTGAGCAAGAACGCGCTTGTAAGCGGCCCCAATAATGCCGGTTACGGTTCGGCCAAAGCGGCGCAATTGCATTTATCAAGATTGAACGCGGCAGAACTCGGCGCCGATAAAATAAGGGTGAACGTGGTTAACCCGGATGCTGTAATTTCAGGAAGCAATATCTGGAGCGGCGGCTGGGCAGAAGGCAGGGCCAAAGCCTATGGTGTTACGGTAGAGGAACTGCCCGAGTACTATGCCAGACGCACTTTGCTGCATGAGATCATAGAACCCGATGATATAGCCAATGCCTGTTTTGCATTTGTAGGCGGACTGCTGAATAAGTCAACCGGCAATGTGCTGAATGTAGACGGAGGAGTAGCCCCGGCCTTTGTTCGTTAATCGTTGCTTATGACACGCGTAGCATTTAAAATGAAACTGTTCAGGGGTTACGAAGCAGAATATGCAAAAAGACACAACGCCATCTGGCCTGAGCTGCAGCAATTATTAAAAAATACGGGCGTCAGAGCGTATTCCATATTCTTAGACGAAGAGACCAATATTTTATTCGGGGTATTGACCATCGACGATCCTTTGAAGCTGGATGCATTACCGCATCATCCTGTCATGCAAAAATGGTGGGATCATATGAAGGATATCATGGAATCAAATCCGGATCACTCACCCGTTTCGTTTCCATTAAAAGAAGTTTTTTACCTGCCATAAATAAGACGACATGCTGATCGATAAAAACAACATAGCAGCACACAATGATACATTAGACGCTGCGCATAAAGTACAATTTGAATACATAGCCGGCACGGTGCCTGGTACAGAGGCAGTACTACGGAAATTGACAGACTTCCAGGTAGCCATACCCAGTTGGGCATTGGGAACAGGCGGTACAAGGTTTGGCCGTTTTTCAGGCTCTGGTGAGCCCCGTAACCTGGAAGAGAAAATGGAAGACGTGGGCCTGCTGCATGCGCTGAACCGCTCCAGTGGTTCCATCTCACTGCACATTCCCTGGGATATTCCCCGTGATTACACAGCCATTAAATCATTAGCAGGTGAACTGGGATTGAAATTCGACGCAGTCAATTCCAATACTTTCCAGGACCAGAAAGACCAGGCGCTGAGTTATAAATTCGGGTCGTTGCAGCATGTGGACAAAGCTGTTCGCAAACAAGCCATTGAACACAATATAGAAGTGATCCGGCACGGGGTAGAATTAGGCTCCAAAGCGCTGACGGTTTGGCTGGCAGATGGCAGCTGCTTCCCCGGGCAATTGAATTTCAGGAAAGCATTCCAGCATACGTTTGAAAGCCTGCAGGAAATCTATGCGGCCTTGCCCAACAACTGGAAAGTATTTGTAGAATACAAAGCATTTGAACCCAATTTTTATTCCATGACAGTGGGCGACTGGGGCCAATCGTTGTTGTATGCAAATAAGCTTGGCCCGAAAGCCTATACACTGGTTGACCTGGGTCACCACCTGCCCAATGCCAATATAGAGCAGATCGTTTCTTTGTTATTGATGGAAGGCAAGCTGGCAGGGTTTCATTTTAATGATTCCAAATACGGTGATGATGACCTTACCGTAGGAAGCATCAATCCTTACCAGCTCTTCCTAATTTTTAATGAACTAGTGGAAGGAATGGATGCGAGGGGAATGAACCATGCCAATGACTTAGGCTGGATGATCGACGCATCGCATAATGTCAAAGACCCGCTGGAAGACCTGCTGCAATCTGTAGAAGCCATACAGATCGCTTATGCCCAGGCATTGCTGGTAGATACAAAAGAACTGGTGACGGCACAGGCAAACAATGACGTGGTAAAAGCACAGGAAATTTTACAGCATGCTTACCGCACCGATGTAAGGCCGCTGGTGGCAGAAGCACGCAAAAGAGCAGGAGGCGCTTTGCAACCCCTACAACTGTTCAGGTCACTGAAAGTAAGAACGCAACTGATTAAAGAAAGAGGTGCCGCGGGCATTGCAACAGGATTATAATATGAGTCCTTTACCTGTGATAGCCATATTTGATGTAGGGAAAACCAATAAGAAGTTTTTGTTGTTCGATGAACAATACAAATTAGTTTGGGAAGAAAGCTGCACCCTCAGGGAGACCGTTGATGAAGACGGTTATCCTTGCGAAGATGTACATGCACTCACAGCATGGGTATGGGCCACTTACCGGAAAGCGGTTGACCAGATGCCATCATTTGATATCAGGGCCATCAACTTTTCGGGCTATGGCGCCAGCTTTGTGCACTTAGATGACCAGTATCAACCGTTCATCCCTTTGTATAATTACCTGAATCCTTACCCGGAACACCTGCACCAGCAGTTCTACAACACTTACGGCGGTACTGCACATATGGCACAACAGACCGCTTCTCCCATACTGGGTAACCTGAATTCGGGCATGCAACTGTACCGCATCAAATATGAAAAGCCGGAGGTTTTTAAGCAGATAAAATATACGCTGCACCTGCCGCAATACCTGAGTTTTATCCTTTCCTCGCAGGTAGGATCAGATATCACTAGCATCGGCTGTCATACCGGTCTTTGGGATTTTGAAAAGAATGCGTACCATGAATGGGTACACAAAGAAGGATTGATCACAAAATTTGCGCCCATTCTCCAGGGAGATGCACTGGTGAGTTGTTCAAAAGATGGCAGGCACATTCCCATGGGTGTCGGATTGCATGATAGTTCTGCTGCGCTGATACCCTACCTTTCTGGTTTTCATGAGCCCTTTATACTTTTGTCCACCGGCACCTGGTGCATCAGTCTCAATCCATTCAATGAATCGCTCCTGACAGAAGGAGAATTGCAGCAGGATTGCTTATCCTATTTTACTTACCATGGGAAGCCTGTGAAAGCATCGCGACTGTTTGCCGGGTATGAGCATGAGGAACAAACAAAAAGACTGGCTGCTCATTTCTATACAGCAGCGGACCATTACAAACAATTAGCTTGCAACCCTGCGCTGTTACAGCAACTACAACAAGCAGCAGATCAGGAATCGCCGTATGAGCAGGCAAAGCAAATGGTGCAGCGTTCCCGTTTTGAAAAAAGAAACCTGGACAGTTTTGACAGCTATGAAAAAGCGTACCATCAATTGATCTTAGATATCATGCAACAACAATTGGTATCAACACAATTAGTGCTGAAGGGTACGAACGTAAAACGTATATTTGTCGACGGAGGATTTAGTAAAAACTCCATATACATGCATCTTCTTGCTGCAGCCTTTCCCGATATTGAAGTTTTTGCAGCTTCAGTAGCGCAGGCATCAGCGCTGGGAGCCGCCCTTGCTGTTCACCGTCACTGGAATAGCAGGCCACTGCCAGGAGATCTGATTGAATTAAAATATTATACAGTTTCGCAGGAAATGAAAGGCTGATGCGCGTTGGATTATTTATACCATGTTATATTGACCAGTTTTATCCGCAGGTAGGAATCGCTACCCTGCAACTTCTGGAAAAACTAGATTGTGAAGTGGGGTTTCCGCTTAATCAGACCTGCTGCGGACAGCCCATGGCAAACAGCGGGTTTGCGAGCTTAGGTAAAGGCTGTGATAAAAACTTCGTCCATAATTTTAAAGGCTTTGATTACATTGTGGCGCCATCGGGCAGCTGTGTATTGCATGTCAAAGAACACCTTGCAAACAGTGAAGCCCCCGAAGAAGCTGCTTATATCCGTAACCATATTTATGAGTTGACAGCATTCCTTACAGATGTGTTACAGGTAAATAGTATCACCGCCAGTTTCCCTTATAAAGTAGGTTTACACAATAGTTGTCACGGACAGCGGGGCCTGCATTTGTCTTCCATGTCGGAACTGGTAGCCCCCTCTTTTTCAAAACCGGCGCATTTACTCGGAATGGTAAAAGGTTTGCAGTTAAGTACACCAATAAGGAGTGATGAGTGTTGCGGTTTCGGTGGTACGTTTTGCGTGTTCGAGGAAGCAGTGAGTGTGAAGATGGGAAAGGACAGGATCAAAGAACACGAAATAAATGAAGTGGATTATATCACCGGTGGCGATGTAAGCTGCCTGATGCACTTAGAAGGGATACTGAAAAGAAAAGGCAGCAGTGTGAAGACCATCCATATTGCAGAAATACTGAACAGCCAGCAATGATTTTTTGAATGGAGAAAGACCACGCCATATTAGCAGCACAGTTTATTGCAGATGAGCCAAGGACCGACTGGCACGATGAGACCCTGTGGTTTGTACGGCATAAAAGAGACAAAGCAGCGCATAGCCTGCCCGAATGGGAGCAACTGCGGAATTGGGCTTCTGCCATCAAAGCGCATACACTTGCCAACTTAGATCAATACCTGCTGGAGTTTGAAAGGAATGCCCGGGCCAATGGCATTATGGTTCACTGGGCTGCTGATGCTGCCGAGCATAACAGCATTGTACACGGGATCATCCGTCAGCACCAGGCCAGCCGGATCGTGAAGAGTAAAAGCATGCTCACGGAAGAATGCCATCTCAATGAATACCTGCTGCACCATGGTATTGAAGTGGTGGATACCGACTTGGGCGAGCGCATCGTACAGTTTAGGAAAGAGCCACCGAGCCATATTGTGCTGCCGGCCATACACCTGAAGAAAGAAGATGTGAGCAATACTTTTCATGAGCATCTTCACACCGCACAAGGAAACAATGATCCGCAGTACCTTACAGAAGCTGCAAGGCAGCACCTGCGGGAAAAATTCATACAGGCAGAACTGGCCATTACAGGGGTGAATTTTGCTATTGCCGCAACAGGCGGATTTGTGGTATGCACCAATGAAGGCAATGCCGATATGGGTGCACATTCAGCTCCCGTTCATATTGCCTGCATGGGTTTTGAAAAGATCATACCCCAGGCAACACACCTGGCTGTATTTCTCCGCCTGCTCGCACGCAGTGCAACAGGACAACCCATCACCACTTATTCCAGTCATTTTGCCAAACCACGTCCCGGCCAGGAAATGCATATTGTGATCGTGGACAATGGCCGCAGCCGCCAGCTGGGCCGGGCAGATTTCAGGAACTCACTCAAATGTATCCGTTGCGCCGCCTGTTTCAATACCTGTCCCGTGTACCGGAGAAGCGGCGGGCATAGTTACCATACAGCAGTAGCGGGCCCCATCGGCGCCATCCTTAATCCGAATACCGATCTCAAAGCCAATGCAGACCTGCCGTTCGCTTCCACGCTCTGTGGTTCCTGCAGTAACGTGTGCCCGGTAAAAATTGATATACATGAACAGTTGTGGAAATGGCGGCAGGTAATTGCCGAAGAAGGATATGTTGCCACCAGCAAAAAGATAGGAATGAAAGGAATGGCACTGGTACTTTCTAAGCCAGGCTTGTACAGGATAGCAGGTAAAATGGGAAGATGGGTGATGCGCATATTCCCCGGTCTCGTCAATAACAAACTAAATCCCTGGTACAAACAACGGGAAATGCCGGAAGCGCCTGCGCAAAGTTTCAGGGACTGGTACCTAAAGCACAAGCAAAAATGAGTTCAAGGGAAACCATATTAAAAGCCATCACAGCCAATAAACCAACGCCGGTTGAATTGCCCCGCATCGAAATTGATAGCGTTGTACAATACGAAGATGTGGTGGCACAGTTCAGGCAGGCATTAGAAAGCATCGGCGCTAAAGTAATTGAAACAACTGGGATACAGCTATTGCAACAACAGCTGGAAACAGAAAAAGCAGGCGGGCATTTCGTCATCAATACCATTCCGGCACTCGGTGAACCAACCGGCAACCTCTCCGCTGCATCAGCACAGGAACTGGCAGGCTTGTATAAAGCATATATACAAGGCACCCTCGGAGTGGCAGAGAATGGCGCTGTCTGGTTATACGAACACCAGCTACCTAACCGTTTGTTGCCTTTTATTTGCGAGTACTTAGTATTGGTGATTGACAGGGATACTATTGTGCCTACCATGCACCATGCGTTGGAAAAGATCGATCTTGGAACAGGCGGGTTTGGTGTGTTCATAGCCGGACCATCTAAAACGGCGGACATTGAGCAATCATTGGTGATAGGCGCGCATGGCGCGCGGGGACTGACGGTTTATTTGGTGTAACTTTAAGAAAAATAAGACAGGTGGGAAACGAAACAAACCATTGGGAACATGTGTACAGTTCAAAAGAAGAACAGGAACTAAGCTGGTTCCAGCCCTATCCCGCCACTTCCATTGAATTCCTGGAATTATTCAAACTGCCCCTGACCGCCAACATTATCGATATAGGCGGAGGAGATGCTCATTTAGTGGATGTGCTTTTAGAGAAAGGGTATCAGAATATTTTCGTCCTTGATATTTCAGCGAATGCAATAGCGCGGGCAAAACAACGCCTGGGAGAGAAGGCAAACAAAGTTCATTGGATTGTTACGGATGTAACAAAGTTTGAAACCGCTGTCCAATTCGACTTCTGGCATGACAGGGCCGCATTTCATTTTTTAACCACCGAAGAAAAGATTGGCAAATATGTTGCAGCTGCTGGTGGTATGATCAAAAAGAACGGGTACCTGGTGCTGGGTACTTTTTCAGAGCAGGGTCCTGGTCAATGCTCCGGGTTAGCGGTACAACAATATTCAGAAGCTTCCATGTCGGCCAGGTTTGAAACCTCTTTTGAAAAGATCAAATGTATTGAGGAGGACCATACCACTCCATTCCATACCACCCAGCATTTTTTGTTCTGCAGTTTCAGGAGAAAATAGGGTCTTATTCAAAAGCAATCGTTTTCCGTCGCTACTGTGTGTGTTTGCCGAAGAGTTGGCTGTCCAATGATAATTTCCCCGGCCCAAGTACGAACAATAGTAAGGCAATCGCCAGGTACACCAGTGGCAGTTCATAGGCAGGACCACCGGTCGGGTTCACAAAGGTTGCCCCGGGTGCACCCATGCAGTATGAATGCAATCCCGGCAACCAGGCGTAATAATAGCAGCACAACCGAGGCCGTCGTGGACTGGCCCGGTTTGCAAAAGACTGTTTGGACAATTGCTTTGATCATGGTGAAGTTGTTTGGGTGTTTTTAGGGTTACCAAACTAAAGATTCTGATCGATTTTATATAGTCTTTCTTAAAAAAAATAACACCGGTTTTAAAACTTAACAGGTGTTGTTATTTTGGCTCGTAACAAAGCAGAACAACCCCATTGCTGAAAGTCTTTGTACTCAGGAGCTTCAGATCAAGGTTCCTGCTGCGGTCTTTGCCAAACCGCATGCCGCTGCCAATCACAACAGGAGCAATAAATGTCCGGTATTCATCGATCAGGCCGAGCTGCATAAAAGTGGCAACAATGCCAACGCCGCCCCACATGATCATATCCCTGCCGGGTTGTTGTTTCAGCTTCACCACTTCTTCCGCAATATTTGCTTTGACCAATTTTGAGTTATTCCATTCAACAGCAGATAGTGTTGTAGAGAAAACAATTTTTGGTAAGCTGTTCATTTTATTGGCGAATTCAATTTCGCCTTTGTCTGATGCCAGGTTTACTGCTACTGCAGGCCAATGGATTGCCATACGCTCGTAAGTAGCGCGGCCTACTAAAATAGTGTCAATAGCATTGATCTGCTCCATGGCATATACGCCCATTTCGTCGTTCCAGTTCTGAAAATGCCAGTCTAATTCTCCGTCAGGACCCGCCATAAAACCATCCAGGGTAATATTGGTCGACAAGATTAATTTCCTCATGATGCGTTCTCTTTTTAATGAGCTACCCGGGTATACACCCCAAAGCTACCCGCTGCAAACAGAGGATAAAGGGTGCAGATACGGCAATCTATGGGGTTGATTGCGACATTTTTATTATTTATCTTTAGTGCATGAAACATGTATCCATACTGGTTCCTGAGGGGGCTGTATTAGCCTGCATCGATGACCCCCGTCACCTGTTTACTTCTGTCAATGATTTTTTAACGGCTACGGGAAAACCTCCCATGTTTAAAGTGCAGCTTGTGGGTCTCACAAGGGAAGTGCAACTGCATAAAGGGTTATTTACAGTTCATACCGATCTGTTGCTGAAAGAAGTAACGAAAACAGACCTGGTTTTCATACCTGCGCTCAGTGGCGATATGAAGACTGCTTTGGAGAAGAACCGCGATTTCATTCCATGGATTGTAACACAATATAATGACGGTGCTGAAATTGCCAGTTTATGCATCGGCGCTTTTTTGCTTGCCGCCACGGGTTTGCTGGATGGAAAAAAATGCTCCACACACTGGATATATGCCAATGAGTTCAGGAACATGTTTCCGGATGTGACCCTTGTTGACGACAGGATTGTTACAGAAGAGCACGGCATCTATTCAAGTGGTGGGGCGAATGCTTACTGGAACCTGTTGTTGCACTTAGTTGAAAAACATGCAGGCCGCGAAATGGCCGTTCTTGCCGCCAAATATTTTGTGATAGAAATTGACCGGAAGAGCCAATCGCCATTCATCATGTTCAAAGGCCAGAAAGAACATGCAGATGAGCCGGTAAAAAAAGCGCAGGAGTTTATCGAAACCAATTTCCAGGATAAAACAACGGTTGACCAGTTGGCCGGCATGCTGGCTTTGGGAAGAAGAAGCTTAGAACGAAGGTTCAAGAAAGCCACCCGTAATACCGTTTCAGAATATATACAGCGGGTGAAAATTGAAGCCGCCAAAAAAGAACTGGAAGCCAGCAGGAAGAACGTCAATGAAGTCATGTACGAAGTGGGCTATTCAGATACCAAGGCCTTCAGGACCACTTTTAAAAAGATCACAGGTTTATCGCCCATTGAGTACAGGAACAGGTATAATAAAGATGCAGTTGCGGTATCATTGCTTTGACTAATCGGACAGGACCTCGCAGTTGAATCCTTGTTTATTAAGCAGTGAAATGATTTCGGCTGAAATAATTTCATGCCGCTGTACGCGAAGTATTTTATCGCAATCTTCAAGATCAAAATTGATGCGACCGCCAGGTAAATGTTCAAGAAGCATCTCAACAAGCAGTTTTGCATGTTGGGCTTCCTGAACATTTGTTTTAAACACTTCAACTAACATGGTTGTTACCGGTTATTGCTGTTGGTTATAATCGAAATTTACCATCCAGTTGATGCCGAACTTGTCGGTACACATGCCAAAAAGGGCACCCCAGAATGTTTTTTCCAACGGCATGATTATTTGACCACCAGTTGAAAGTGCGTTGAATAGCTTAGTTGTTTCTGCTTCACTTTCTGTACTGAGGGATAAATGGAAGTTATTGCCGGCGACCAGTGGCTGTCCCATGGAGTCCAGCGCATCTGTAGCCATCAGGATATTGCCCTTCCCGATAGGCAGGGATATGTGCATGATCTTCTCCAGGTCGGTTATAGACCCCTTACAGTTTTCAGGCGTGTCTTTAAAACGTTGCAAGGCGACGAATTCACCGCCAAATACAGATTTGTAAAAATTAAACGCCGCTTCGGCGGTGCCGGGGAAATTCAGGTAGGGATTTAACGTTGCCATTGTTGTTGGTTTAATTGTTTGCACAAAACTACCAACCATCATTTGATTCTAAAGGGTGCGGATACGGCAATCTAAGGGGTTGATTACGACATGCTGGGGCACAAATTGTGATCCCGTTTACCTGACGTTCAAAAAAAATCCCACCGAAGTATATAAATGGGAAAAAGCGCTTACTTTTGATTATAAGTGTTATTATGACATTTATGTAATCCTTTTATTAAACCTGACATTTATGCGATTGCTTTGCCACTCATTTTTCATGGCCCGGTCCAGGCAATCTAAGAAATGCATAGGGTTGTTTCGCTTACATGGGCAATGCCGGCACGGAAGCCTGCTGCCAATGCAAGTAAAATATTTAGTTGCAATAAACAATAAGCCATGCTGAAAAAAAACAAAATTACCAGTTGCCTCGTATTTGCACTTTCCGTTTTTACTGTGGTACAGGCACAGCACACCCTGACGGTAAAAGTAAATGAGCCGAAAGCTGTGATAGAACCTACGATGTGGGGTATTTTTTTTGAAGACATCAACCTGGGAGCCGATGGAGGCATTTATGCAGAATTAGTTAAGAACCGTTCTTTTGAATTCTTTAAACCATTGATGGGATGGACAGTGAACCGGAAAAAATTTGCAGAGGGTGATGTACTGGTGCTGAACAGGAAGGAAGAGAATAGTCGCAATCCACGTTACCTGCGGGTACAGCTCAATCATGCCGCCAAAGGAGATATAGGGTTAACGAATGAAGGGTTTCGTGGCATGGGCATCAAAAAGGGATTGCGGTACGATTTTTCTATCATGCATCGCCAATCGCCCGCAACTGCCATAAAGCTGCATATTGAACTGGTTGATTCGGCAAAGCATATAATAGGGAGTACTATACTGGCTTTAACGGCAACGGATAATGACTGGAATAAGTCGGCCATAAGCTTTGAAGCAACAGCTACCGAAATGAAAGGAAAGCTGAACCTGTGGTTTGAAGGAGATGGCACAGTGGACCTTGATATGATTTCCTTATTCCCGGCCGATACCTGGAAAAATCGTCCGGGTGGTATGCGGGCCGATATGGTTCAGTTACTGGCAGATCTGAAACCGGGTTTTATACGTTTCCCCGGTGGATGTATTGTAGAAGGCTATGACCTCTCGCAGCGTTACCGTTGGAAAAATACGATTGGTCCGGTGGCCGACAGGCAACTGATCATTAACCGCTGGAACTTTGAATTTGCACACCGCCCCACTCCCGATTATTTTCAGACTTTCGGCCTGGGTTTTTTCGAATATTTTCAACTGGCGGAAGATATTGGCGCAGCGCCATTGCCTATCCTGAATTGCGGTATGGCCTGCCAGTTCAATGCTGCTGAACTAGTACCGGTAGATGAGATAGGTCCTTATGTACAGGATGCATTAGACTTAATTGAGTTTGCCAACGGGGATATTACCACACCCTGGGGTAAGACACGCGCAGCTATGGGGCACCCAGCTCCCTTCAATCTGAAAATGATGGGTATCGGTAATGAGAACTGGGGTCCGCAGTATATAGAGCGATTAAAAATATTTACCAAAGCCATCAGGGAAAAATATCCCTATATCAGATTAGTGAACAGTTCAGGAACGGATCCCAATGGAGAAAGGTTCGACTTTCTGAATGCGGAATTACGGAAGATGAATGCAGACATCATTGATGAACATTATTACAGGAAGCCTGAATGGTTTTTGCAAAATGCCAGGCGTTATGATCATTACCCGCGTCATGCGTCTAAGATTTTTGCAGGCGAGTACGCTGCGCAAAGCGATAAGACTGTAAGTGTTGACAACCGGAACAACTGGCAAACGGCTATCGCTGAAGCTGCATTCATGACCGGACTCGAACGCAACGCCGATGTGGTTGCGATGGCTTCCTATGCACCTTTGTTTGCGCATGTAGATGGCTGGCAGTGGACGCCCGACCTGATCTGGGTAAACAACCTGCAGTCATACGGTACTACTGACTATTATGTACAAAAACTATTCTCAAGGAATAAGGGTAACAGGGTAGTGCCCATTACTTTAAATAATGAAGTGGTGGCAGGGCAGGACAGCCTCTATGCATCCGCCTGCATTGATACACTTTCGCGGGAACTGATCATTAAGATGGTAAATGCTTCTAATAAGGAACAGGTGAATATGATTGAACTGGAAGGATTCCAAAAAAAGGTCACAACAGGGGAAACGATCGTCCTTAAAGCAAATCTTACAGCCGCCAATTGGTTTGCAGATCCCGTGCATGTTGCACCTGTAACTGCAACGATACCGGTTAAAGAAAAAAAACTAAGGCTGGCAGCAGCACCTTATTCCGTGAATGTGATCAGGATTAGGATGTAATAAATATTGCTGCATCGGCAAAATCATCAAAGCTAAATTCCTGGAAGACGCCAAGAAAATGGATTAATCCCCTCTCCTTAAACCTGTTAATCCCCGCTAGCATCGGCTTTCGGGGATTTTTAATGCTTTTTAAGCCTGGCCGGCCCCTTTTACCATCCTATGCTCCAGTCCGACCTTAAAATTAACTTTAAATTGTAAAAAAGTTAACTAATAATTAATTTTTTAAAAAAGTACCATTAACTTACGAATAATTTTAAGAAGTTATCTTAATTAATTTAAATACGAAATGCTCGATAAACAAACCATCTACCGGAGAAGCATCATCAAGCATCTTTATTTTACGAGCCCTCTTTCCTGTGCAGACCTGAGTTTGCTCACAGAAAAAAGTGTACCGCTTACTACGCGCGTATTAAATGAATTGATTGAAGAAGGTTACGTACTTGAAACCGGCCTGGCTTCTTCCAGCGGTGGCAGGCGTCCGCAGATGTATTCACTCCAGACCAATTTAATGTATGTGGTGTCAGTAGCGGTTGACCAGCTTATCACCCGTATCGCTATCATGGACATGCAGAACAATTATGTGGGCGAAGTAGAAAAGCTGGAACTGGCGCTCAGTAATGATCCATCTGTCCTGGAAGAACTGGCTGCTCATATTGATGCATATATTACCCGGTCAGGCATTACCAAGGACAAGATTGCGGGTATCGGTATCGGGATGCCCGGATTTGTAGATGTGAAGAAAGGCATTAACCATTCTTTTTTGAAAGTTAAGGAAGGAAGCATTGTCACTTATATAGAATCTGTTACCGGTTTACCGGTATTGATCGATAACGACTCCAGTCTTGTTGCACTTGCCGAGTTTAAACTGGGCATGGCCAAGGGTAAAAAGAATGTGATGGTACTGAATATTGGCTGGGGTATTGGTTTGGGAATGATCCTTGACGGCGCATTGTTCAGGGGCGATAACGGTTTCTCGGGAGAGTTCAGTCACATTCCTCTTTTTACCAATAATAAGATATGCAGTTGCGGAAAAATGGGCTGCTTAGAAACGGAAACATCTTTATTGGTCATTGCCCAAAAAGCCATCAATGGATTACAGCAGGGGAAACTATCCATACTGAAAGACCTGACACTTGACCATGTGGAAGATACGGCCCGTTTGATCCTGGAGGCGGCTTTGCGCGGCGACAAGTTTGCCATTGAGATCATCTCTGAAGCGGGATACAATATTGGACGCGGCCTTGCCATTCTTGTTCATCTGTTAAACCCTGGAACCATTGTTTTGAGCGGCAGAGGTTCCATTGGCGGTAAACTATGGCTGGCTCCTGTTCAACAGGCATTGAACGAACACTGTATTCCCAAGATAGCCGAAAATTTAGAAGTCAGGATATCCTCATTGGGCTACCAGGCAGAATTGGTTGGCGCTGCTGCTTTGGTAATGGAGCAATTTGATCAGATAAAACAATCACACCAGCTGAATGGGGCCAGAAACATACTTGCTTAGTTCTATTGATATAAAACCTGAGTGTTAATTTTTTAAACCACAAAACAACTGCAATGAACACAAAACAACGATTATTATTGGTTCTTCTGGGCCTGTTTGTATGCAATACCATATTGCTGGCGCAGGGGAAGAAAACAGTTACAGGCGTAGTGAGGGACAACACTGGTGTTGGCCTGATAGGCGCCACAGTAATTGAAAAAGGCACTTCGAACAAAGTGCTCACAAATCAAAACGGAAGTTTCTCCATCAAAGTTAATCCCAAAGCGAAGCTCGTCATTTCTTACACGGGATTCAGTCCTAAAGAAGTAGCAGCGAATGAAGAGGGCGCTATGCTGATAGCATTAGAGGGAGGAAGCAATGAGTTGTCTGAAGTAGTCGTAACATCTTTAGGCATTACCAAAAAGCAAAAAGCATTGGGCTATGCCGTGAGCACCATCAAAGCGGAGGACCTTACCAAGACTGGTTCGCCCAACTTTGCCAGTGCATTGTACGGTAAAGCGCCCGGTGTTCGTATCGGCGCTACTCCCGGCGGAGCCACCAGCGCGGTGAACATTACGATCCGCGGTATCAACTCCATTACCGGTAAAAACCAGCCTTTGATTGTATTGGATGGTGTACCTATCCGCGATGGAGAGGTTAATAATAACAATTATTGGAATGACCAGCGTTTGAGAGGTAATGGTTTACTGGATATCAACCCTGAAGACATTGATAATGTCTCTATTTTAAAAGGCGCTTCTGCTGCAGCGCTCTATGGTTCTGAAGCGGTAAACGGCGTTGTGCTGATTACTACAAAGAGTGGTGTAAAAGGTAAAAAAGGAATGAGCGTGGACGTAAGTGCTAACTATAGCGCCGACAACGTTGCTTTTCTGCCAAGGTACCAGAATGTAAGGGGACCCGGTATTGCAAAAAACATCGTTGACGCAGGACAGGATGATGCCGGTTTTATTACCCAGAATGTAAATGGCGTTCCAACCAGGGGTGTGCTCGGATTCAGCATCAACTTCGGGCCTAAATTCGATGGCCTGCCAACAGTTACCTGGGATGGAAAAATAAGACCTTATGTAGCACAAATTGATAACTACAAAGGCTTATTCAGGACCGCTAATAACTCCAGTATTACGGTAGCCATGTCGCAGGCTTCAGAAAATTCCAATCTGCGGTTTTCATTGACACGCCAGGGAACCCAGGGTATCAGTTTAGGATCTGACAATACTAAAAACGTTGCCAACCTGAACGGTACTTTCCGCCTGAGCAAAAAATTCTCCACCGATATTATGGTGAATTATATTAACCAGCATATCCATGACCGTCCTTATTCTGTTGACCGCCTGACGAACAATTTTGGCGGTATGATGGGAAGGTTTGATAACGCAGACTGGTACCTGGCAAAATACAAGACCAGCAAAGGATACCGTTTTGTAACCGGATCCAACCAAAGCCTAACACCCGACGAGAATATTAAATTTCCGGGCCTGAGGGGTGATGTAGCTGATTATGTGTGGAGGGTGAAGGAACAGCATGAAGATGAGTATAGTAACCGTGTGATAGCCAGCCTCACCAATAACTGGCAGATCATTAATGACCTGAAACTGCGTGCCAGGATTGCTACTGATTTTACTTCTCAAAGAATAGAAACCAGGCAATCTACTGAGAAGCCACTGGCTTTTGGTAATTCAGGCTCTTTTGGACTTAGTTCTTATCAAAACAGCATCCTTTATGGAGATGTGCTGTTAACCTATACCAAGAAAGTGGCACCAGACCTGGAAATGAATGTAATGGGTGGTTATACCGCCAATAAAGAAACCGGAACTACCCTGAGCCGCAGCACCAATGGCGGATTGAGCACAGAAAACCTGTTTGATATTGCTGCTTCTGTAAATACTCCGTATAGTGGTTCCTCCAGGTATTCATTGGTAAAAGATGCGTTTATCGGAACGGTGAACGGAAGTTTTAAAGATTACCTGTTCTTAGAAGCTACCGTGCGCAGGGACAGGACCTCTACCATGAACCCGAATAAAAACAGTTTTGTATATCCTTCTGTCAATTCCAGTTTCATATTTACCAATGCATTCAGTTTACCTGCCTTCATCAATTATGGTAAACTTCGCGCTTCATGGGGTATCGTAGGTAACTACCCTGATCTGTACAGGGCCAACATAGCGTATAACCAAAATACGCTGGGTGTTCAGCAGGTCGGCGGTCAACCGGTTCTTTATACCTCACTTCCTTCCGGTTTCGGCAACGATGCCATCAGGCCTGAAGAAAAGCATGAAATTGAATTTGGCCTGGAAGCTAAATTCCTGAACAATCGCTTAGGCCTGGAGGTTTCTTATTACAATGCCCAGATCAGGGATCAGATATTGCCTTTAACTATTCCGGCAAGCTCAGGCGCTACTTCTGTGTTAACTAATATTGGTACGCTGAGGAACAAGGGTATTGAAATAGCCATCACCGGTACGCCTGTAAGAACAAGAAACTTTACGTGGGATGCTGGTATTAACCTGGCCCAGAATAAAAACGTAGTTGAAAAATTAGCGAACGGATCAACTGAATTGCTGCATGCTGATTATGATGGTAAC
This sequence comes from Sediminibacterium sp., assembly GCA_041856175.1. Classification (GTDB taxonomy): domain Bacteria; phylum Bacteroidota; class Bacteroidia; order Chitinophagales; family Chitinophagaceae; genus Sediminibacterium. The sequence goes on along the minus strand of JBHAFM010000087.1, from coordinate 9,875 downwards.
GCTGCACAGTTGAAATCAGTGGTAGGACAACCCATGGGCGATTTTTATGCGCATCCCGTGGCTGTTGATGCTAAAGGCGGGTGGATTGTTGATCCTAACGGAATGTATAAAGTAGATCCAAACAGGATGATCAAAATTGGTAATGCCATGCCCAAGGTAACAGGTGGTATATCCAATGCATTTACCTATAAGGGAATACGTTTAGATGCGACGGTTGATTTCCGAATTGGTGGTTATGTAATGCCTACCGCACTCAACTGGATGATCAGCCGCGGTCTTTTAGAAGAGAGTTTAAATTATATGGATAAAGCACACGGTGGCATTAGTTATTATGAATCGAAAGATGCCAGCGGAAATACCATCAGGACACAAACCAGCGCAGCCCAGGGGCCTAATGGCGAAAAAGTGTATAACGACGGATTGGTCCTGGGTGGTGTTAAAGCGGATGGCAGCAAAAATGACTATATCGCTTCTTCCGGGGAGTACTACTGGACAGTGTATAACTGGGGTGGACCGCAATACAGTCCTAATACCCGTTATGAACTGTACATCAAAGAGAATAGCTACGTGAAATTCAGGGAAATTACTTTAGGTTATGATATACCTGTTAAACTGGCGGAAAAAATAGGCGCTAAGAAAGTTCAGTTGTCCGTATTTGGCCGTAACCTGTTCTACCTGTACAGGACAATCAAAGACATGGATGCTGAACAAACCACTGCAGGTTCAAGATGGTTCCAGTCGCTTACCAATGTGGGTACTAACCCATCGACCAGGAGTTTTGGTGTGATGCTGAGAGCCACTTTCTAAAGTTTAAGTAAAGAATCATAATTAAAAAAAATTATATGAAAAAGATATTGTTTATCCTGGCCGCAGCAGTAACCGTTGGGTTTACTGCCTGCAAAAAGGCAGATTTCGCTGATAGTTATGCAGACCCTTCAAAAATATCGACCACTACGGTAGAAAAGCAGTTTGCAGGGTTTTTGGTCTCTAACCGTGATTATGTGTTACCTTCTTACTGGAACTACTTTGTAGTATCAAGGAACCTGACCCTGTTTACCCAGGCCGTTGGCTGGGTAAATGCATCGGCCCAGTACGTACCGGGAGCTGCCGGTATCAACGACCGTTGGAATGCTTATTATAATTTTTTGGCGCAATACAGGGAATTACAAAAAGTATATGCTAACCTGAGTGCAGATGACCAAAAGGACAGGCGCATTTACATGATCGCCGCTGCCATTTATTTCTATGACCATACACAGAAAGTGGTGGACTTACATGGCGATATTCCATGGACTGAAGCTGGTAAACTAAGTGCCAACGGTGGAAACTACAGTGTTTCTTTACCCAAGTACGATGATGCCGGATCTATCTACACTAAAATGCTGGACGATCTGAAAGGCTTTGCAGATGAGCTGAATACTTTGACTGTTAAACCTGGTATCCAGGCTGGTGTTAAGACACAGGATATCGTGAATCACGGGAATGTGGCGCTTTGGAAAAAATATTGCAATTCATTGCGGTTAAGAATGTTGACAAGGGTGTCTAAAGTGGCTTCCTTCCAATCAAGGTATGCTTCAGAAACAGCAGCCATACTGGCTGACCCTGTTAACTACCCTGTGATCGGTGCTAATGCGGATAATATCCAGATCAATGTCCTTGACCTGAGTACAGATATTAATGCCAAAGGTTTCCAAAGTGGGTTAGAAGACTGGAATGGCAACTTAGCGGGCAAAGCCATGATCGACCACATGAATACCAACGCAGACCCACGGTTAAGGGCTATGTTTGAACCAGGCGCCAATGCAGGCGGAGCTTATATTGGCCTGGATCCTATGTTGAACCAGTCTGCGCAAACCAATTTAGTGAACGGCGGTACTGTGGCTATTTACAACCGCTCTACTTTAAGCCGTAACCAATTTTTCCCTGGTGAGCTGATGAATGCTGCTGAAGTAAGCTTCTTAGCTTCAGAAGCATATTTGAGAGCCGGAAATGATGCTGCTGCCAAAACCGCTTACAATGATGGTATCACCAAATCTGTTAAATATTACTACTGGTTAAGGACACTCAGTAATGATAATACGGCAGGTGCTCTTACGCCTACTAATGATGCTGAAATAGCAGCTTATATTGCTCAACCACAGGTAAGCTGGGATAATGCGGCCGCTACTGCTGATAAATTAAAACTGATCGCTACACAGAAATGGATTCATTTCAGCGTAGTACAACCAGTTGAAAACTGGGCAGAGACAAGACGCCTGGCTGCGCCGGCTTTAAGTTTTATAGTAGACAATGCCAATGCACAAACACAACCTCCTTACAGATGGATCTATCCAACCAGTGAGCAGACTTACAATGCTGTAAACTATGGAACGGTGAAACCTAAGGACAACCTAACTACCAGGATATTCTGGAATATGCAATAATTTGCAGTAAGCAAACTATGTAAAAAATAAAAGGTCTGCCTGCACGCAGGCCTTTTATTTTGTTTTTAATAACCCATTTGATGAAAACGCGTATTCTTTTTCCCGTAGTAATGCTTTTTTGCTTTTACCCGGTACTATGTTGCCGGGCCCAGACAAATGACATAAAAAACAATGATGTTTCCGTATCGGGATTACCCCGTTTGCAGATAGAACGCAGCATGATCTATACACCCGGTAAAGAATGGTTGTATTCGCACCATGCATCGATCACTCATTTTAAAAAATATTTTATCGCCATCTGGTCGAATGGGATGATTGATGAAGATGCATCGGGGCAACGGGTTGTGTTTGCGATCTCTACAGATGGCAGGCGATGGTCGGCCCCCAGGGTACTGGCTACGCCGGCTGTGTATCATAACGACACATTGAACGTATTAACAGCAGCGGGCTTTCACCAGTTTAAAGATACACTGGTGGCTTATTATGGCGAGTATTCGCCCAAACGGCAGCATACGCATCTTTGGGCCAAAACAAGTGCCGATGGTGAACATTGGAGTGAGCCAATAGATATGCATGTGGCAGTAAACCCCAACCATGGTCCTGAAAGCATAACGGGTGGCAGGTTGCTGATCAGCGGCAATTTTACTTTTCCCTATACCGATGATCCTAAGGGTTTATCAGGCTGGAAAATGAGCAGCTTCTATCCCGATTCACTGTATAAAGAAGACAACCCTGCCACTTTTTATGCACCGGCAGCTAAAATGGGTTTACCACCTTTGTGTGAAGGCTCCTTTTTTCAAACAGGCGATGGAGTATTGCACATGCTGTTGCGTGTTACGGGTAAAGGGTGGAAAGGCCGTCTATGGCTGGCAGAAAGTGAAGACAAAGGCCTCCATTGGTCCTTACCCGTTGAAACATCTTTTACAGATAACGACAGTAAGTTTCATTTTGGAAAATTACCGGATGGCCGTTTTTATTATGTGGGCATACCGGATACCTTGCATCATTATGCGAGAACACCGTTGGTACTGGCTGTTTCCAAAGACGGAAAATTGTTTGACCGGCAATATATAATAGCTAACGAACCTTATACACTTAAGCAAGAAGGTCTTTGGAAAGGAGGACAATACGGTTACCCGCATACCATGATTGATAAGGGGTATATGTATGTGATCGTATCGCGGCAAAAAGAATCGATTGAATTGCTGCGGTTCAACATAGCACAGCTTAAATAAATTTTTGATAAACTTAGTATATGATATACAGGAAATGGATCAGCGTTGCAAGTATGTGTTTGGCAGTAACGGCAGGGCTTTGCCAGTCTGCACCATTGATCTATAAAGATAGCACCCAACCCATTGCATTACGGGTGCAGGACCTGCTGAAAAGAATGACGCCGGAAGAAAAATTCTGGCAGTTGTACATGATCCCCGGCGGGTTACAGGAAGGAAGTGAACAATACAAACACGGCATTTTTGGCTTCCAGGTAAATACCAGCAGTAAGCCCGGTGGCGCTGCAGCCCAGTTATTAAACTACAGCAATAAAGGCAATGCCCTGCAAATGGCGCATGAGATCAATGCGATGCAGCATTTCTTCCTGCAGCAGTCGAGATTAGGTATTCCTATTATTCCGTTTGACGAAGCGCTGCATGGGTTGCTAAGGGCAGAAGCGACCGTTTATCCACAGGCCATCGCATTGGCTGCTACCTGGGATACGCTGTTAATGGGTCGTGTGGCACGGGCCATTGCCAGAGAAACAAAGAGCAGGGGTATCAGGCAGATATTAACCCCGGTGATCAATATTGCGTCTGATGTGCGATGGGGGCGAACAGAAGAAACCTATGGTGAAGATCCCTTCCTCACCTCTGAAATGGGCGTTGCATTTGTAAGCCCTTTTGAAAAAATGGGTATCGTTACAACGCCCAAACATTTTATTGCCAATGTAGGCGACGGCGGACGAGACAGTTATCCCATCCATTACAATGAAAGATTGTTACAGGAAATATATTTGGCGCCGTTTAAAGCATGTATTGAAAGAGGGGGCTCCCGCTCCATCATGACGGCGTATAATTCTTACGACGGCAGTCCCTGTACAGCCAACAATTACCTGCTGAATAAAGTATTGAAACAGGATTGGGGTTTCAAGGGCTTTGTTATCTCAGATGCTTCAGCAGTGGGTGGCGGCAATGTGCTGCATTTTACGGCAGGCAATTATGCGGGGTCCACAGCAGATGCCATCAACTATGGATTGGATGTGATCTTTCAGACATCGTATGATCATCATCATTTATTCAAAGAGGCTTTTGATAAAGGCATAATCAGGCAACAGGCAATAGACAGCGCCGTAGCCCGCGTATTGCGGATAAAATTTGAATTGGGTTTGTTTGAGAATCCATATGTAGATGAAGCCGCCGTACAACAATATGTCAATAACCCGTTACACCGGGCCATAGCAAAACAGGCAGCACAGGAATCAATGGTGTTGCTGAAGAATGACCACCTGCCGGGGCAGCAGCATACTGTTTTACCCTTCCCTAAATCGGTACGTTCCTTTGCCGTCATTGGCGAAGATGCAGCTACGCCACGATTGGGCGGATACAGCGGCCCTGGTACCGGAACCGTGAGCATGCTCGACGGGATCAAAACAAAACTGAAGCATGCAACCGTTTATTACGAGCCTGGTTGCGGCAGGTATGCGCATGATGTGACAGTGATACCTGCTACCTGTTTTTTTCATACAGAAAACGGGGAATTAAAGAAAGGTTTGCAGGGAGCTTATTTCAATAATGCAGACGCAACAGGAACACCTGTTCTTGTTCGCACAGATGAGAACATTAATTTTCAGTGGACACTGTTTTCGCCCGATAAGAAAATCAATTATGATTTCTTCTCTGCCGAATGGAATGGGTTCATCAAAGATTCAGTAACCGAAACAGTAAAGATAGGCGTGCAGGGAAATGATGGCTATAAACTATATATCAATGATGAACTGGTGATCGATAACTGGAAGAAAACATCTTTTAATACCGTTCTCACCGATTATCGGTTTATCAGGGACCAAAACTATAAGATAAGGCTGGTGTATTATGAGCCCGCAGGTAATGCAAGACTGAAATTAGTATGGACATCCGGTGTGAACAACAACTGGCAGGATCAAATTGACAAAGCTGTGCTGGCGGTGCAGCAAGCAGATGCAGCCGTTGTAGTGGTGGGTATCGAAGAAGGGGAGTTTCGCGACAGGGCCAAGCTGGGTCTGCCTGGCCACCAGGAAGAGCTGATCAAAGCCATTGCTAAAACGGGTAAACCTTTTTCAGTTGTTATAACAGGCGGTAGTGTTGTTACAATGGAGCATTGGATAGACCAGGCACCTGCTATTGTAGACGCCTGGTATCCGGGAGACGAAGGCGGCCATGCAGTGGCCGATGTGCTCTTTGGCGATTATAATCCGGCAGGCAGACTACCTATTACTTTTCCGGTGTTTGAAGGACAATTGCCGTTGGTGTATAATCACAAACCAACCGGACGTGGCGATGATTACGATAACCTTACCGGCCAGCCACTGTTTCCCTTTGGTTATGGATTGAGTTATACATCCTTTCAATACAAGGACTTATCCTTCAGCAAACAAACAATGGGTGCCAGCGATACCACTGTAGCGAGTTTTACTGTTACCAACACAGGAAAACTGGCCGGAGAGGAAGTAGTACAGTTGTACCTGAGAGATCAAGTGGCTTCTGTGACAAGGCCCATCAAAGAATTAAAAGGATTTCAACGGGTTGGATTGCAACCTGGCGAAAGTAAACAGCTCAGCTTTATGATTACCCCTGAAATGTTAAGCATGCTGAATGCAGCCATGCAGAAAGTAGTAGAACCCGGAGCATTCCGCATCATGATCGGCAGTTCTTCAAAAGACACCCGTTTACGCGGCTTATTGAATGTAAAATAAAACAGCTATTAAATAGACTACTATGAAAAAGATATGGATCGTGTTATTGCTGAACAGTAGCCTGTACGCAACGGCGCAGGAGCATAATACCAGTAAGGAATACGCCTGGCCAAAAGACAGCTTAGTTGTACAGAAATTGCACCAATGGCAGGAACAGAAATTCGGCTTGCTAATGCATTGGGGTACTTATAGCCAGTGGGGTGTGGTGGAAAGCTGGAGTATTTGTCCCGAAGACGAAGGCTGGACACAGCGCCGCGGCCCACACAGTGCAGCGTATACCGATTATGTAAAAGCGTATGAAAACCTGCAGACAAGTTTTAACCCGGTACAATTCAACCCGGAAAAATGGGCGGCTGCTGCAAAAGATGCGGGTATGAAGTACGTGGTATTTACAACAAAGCATCACGATGGTTTTTGTATGTTCGATACCAAACAGACAGACTATAAGATCACTGATCCCAAAACACCTTTTTCTTCCCACCCGAGAAGTAATGTGGCCAAAGAAGTTTTCAAAGCATTCCGGGCAGATGGTTTTATGATCGGCGCTTATTTCTCAAAGCCCGACTGGCACAGCAATGATTATTGGTGGCGTTATTTTCCGCCGAAGGACAGGAACCCTTCTTATGACCCGGCAAAATACCCGGAGCGATGGAGCCAGTTTAAAAAATATACCTATAACCAGATAGAAGAATTGATGACAGGCTATGGATCAGTAGATATTTTATGGTTAGATGGGGGATGGGTACGTCCCAGGCATACCATTGATAAAAGCGTGAATTGGCAGAAAGCGATACCCTACGACCAGGACATAGACATGGCAGCCATTGCAACAATGGGAAGGTCGCACCAGCCAGGATTGCTGGTTGTTGACAGAACAGTGAGTGGCGAATATGAAAACTATGTTACACCGGAGCAAAGCATTCCTGCAGGTTATTTACCCTATCCCTGGGAGAGCTGTATGACATTGGGCGATTCATGGTCTTATGTTCCCCGCGATCATTTTAAAACAGCCAATAAGATCATTCACATACTGACCGATGTGGTATCCCGCAACGGCAACCTCTTGCTGAATGTAGCGCCTGGTCCGGCCGGCGATTGGGATACCAATGCCTATACCCGTTTACAGGAAATAGGCCGGTGGCTGAAAGTGAATGGAGAAGCTGTGTACGGAATCAAAGGCGACAGCCTTATAGGACAGCAGGGTCATTTCGTATTCACCTTAAAGCCCCACACAGTGTATGCTATTTACAGGGCAGATGAACAGGAACGTACCATCCCTGCTGAACTGCACATAGAAAAACTGCCGGCCGGCAACATCAAAACTGTAACGATGCTGGGCACAACACAAAAACTTAGCTGGAAGCAGGAGAAACAGGTATTGAAAATTACTGTTCCGGAAAAGATCGCAACGCATTTACCCTGCAGTGAGGCATGGGTATTAAGGATAGGGTTGGATTAAATTGCCACCCCTCTTAGGGTGTTGATTTGTCTTCCTCTTAGCAGCTTAACCAGGCATCGATTCGGTATACTTTTTAAAACTTTCTAAGATAGACTGCCAGCCGCCCTGCTGCATTTCAATGGAATGGGTGGTTTCTGCTTCAAATGTTTCTGTTATGGTTGTTGTGTTGCCATTCCCAGTAAAAGAAATCGTTACTTTCCTGCCATCGCCAATGGTATAAGCGATCAGTTCATTGGTTTTTATTGCGTCATATATTCCACCAAAGTCAAAACCAAAACTCCCGTCTTTGGCTTCCATACGCGACAGGAATCTTCCCCCCACGCGTAAATCGTTGGTAGCACTGAGTGTATGCCAGTCGTCAGAAGCGTTGTTCCATTGAATAATATGTTCAGGAGCGGTCCAGCTATCCCAAACTTTTTCAATCGGTGCATTTACGGTAACTGCTACGGTAATCGTTATCTTATCTGTTGTTGTATTCATTGTACCTGGTTTTAAGATGAATGATGTTGTTGATTTGTTTTGACGGTACAAACATACTGTGCCTGATCAGAAGCCGTGATGGGTAAAAACGACAAATGAAGGGCGGTTTGCGACAGTATGCGGAAAGCCATATTATTTTTCTTTGACATGGTGTTATGATGAAATAGATTTTATATCTTGTAAAAGCCTTTTTGTTAACATCATTCCTTACAATTAAAATTCAATCCTATGATCTGGCATTTAATTTTAGGCGGAGTGGCTGGTTTCTTAGCTGGCAAAGTAATGCGTGGCGATGGCTACGGGGTTATTGTTGACGTCATTCTTGGTTTGGTTGGCGGCTGGTTTGGTGGCTGGCTTGGCGAAAAATTACACATTGAATTAGGCGGCAGTATCGGGTATTTAATTACAGCTTTTGTGGGCGCGGTTATTTTAGTCTGGCTCGGCAGGCTAATTAAAAAAGCGGTGTAACGGTCAGCCCCGGGGAGTGTTGTTTTTCATCCATAGAGGGTTTGTTTTTTGTACTTTTTTGTAGGTAGGGCAATCAGGGGAGTGTGCACCGGACAGGTATCCTGCGCTCATCAGGAATTCATTCACAATTTCACCGCCTGTAAAGCGGAAGGTTTTTTTGAACAGTTTCACCCATTCTTCTTTTGTTTTGGGATGCTGCAGTTCCAGCCATTTTTCGAAGGACCCGAATTCTTTTTGCAATGCTGTAATGGCTTTCGCATTTTCAATTGCCGCGTTGATCTTTAGCCGGTTGCGGATGATGCCAGCATTAGCCATCAGGCGCTCCCTGTCTTTATCAGTGTAAGCCGCTACTTTTTTGATATGAAAGTTGTGGTACGCTTTTCTGAACCCGGCTTCTTTCTTTAAGATCGTTTCCCAGCTCAGGCCGGCCTGGTTGATTTCGAGCACGAGGCGGCAAAACAGTTCATTATCATCATGAATAGGGAAGCCATATTGGTGGTCGTGGTAGGCTTTGTGCAGGGCTTTCTTATCCGGAGACATGGTTTGGATGGCTTGGCAATAGGACATGGGCGGTTAGGAGCTTTGTATTAATACGTCTTTTCATATTGCTCATTTAAAGTTAACAAAAACGGCAATTTTAAATGAGCAACATATGAGGGGGATTACAAGATGCTGTTGTATGCTTCATCTGTTGTTTTTTTGGTTTAATTAAATCGAATCATTTGAATTGGTCTTCACTTTTTTGACGGGTGATCAATGAATGATTCGCTATATATCTTTTGAAAGGTTATAATGTGCTTATCATCTCTACGTCTTCTTCTTCCACTGCCGATGTGCCGGCTCGTTGGGTAATAATTTTTCTTCCCAGCGAGAAAACCAGCAGTGCAGTCATGGCGCAACAGGCCATTACGCCGGCCATAGGCAATGAGGTATGGTTTTGTAAAAGGCTTACAACGGCCGATGCACTGGCGCCAATGCACATTTGAATGGCGCCCATCAGGGCCGAAGCGCTGCCTGCATTATGGCCAAATGGTGCCAAAGAAAGCGCTGATGCATTGGGAAAGATAAAGCCCTGGCAGCACAAAAAAGTAAAAATGAG
>JBHAFM010000086.1:0-11090 GCA_041856175.1 Sediminibacterium sp. | reverse complement strand
CTGCATATCGGTCTTGGTTTTTATAGACGGGCAAACATACCCCAATAATTGTAAAATGGGAAATGAGGAACAGGGAATCAGTTATTTTAAGAAAACCTTATCTAATCTCAGTGATGATCGCCTTCGCAATGGCAGGCCCACGCTGTTTCGAGATCAATACAGGTAACCACGGTAACATCATCGTTGCAGGGAGCAAAAATGACCCGCAGGTGCTGTTGTTCGTGCGTATATCCTTCCACGGCATATTTTTTACTGCATTCCTCCCCTGTCAGCTCACTTTTCCGGTAATTGATGGTTCCCGTTTTGAGTATTTCAGCGATCTCCTCGGAAGTAATATGACGGCAGTCCATACGGCACCGGGCATGCTTACTGTACTTAAAGTGCGAAGGATGGCGGTTCAGGCCACGCTGGTTGGGGTTACTGTCGGTTTCCTGGCGCTGAACAGCAGCCGGACCGGAACTGCCGGTGGCTATGCTACCGGCCTGCCGCCTGCATAGTTTAAGCGACAGGGTCATTGCGGCGAATACCGCAAGGATAATAATGGGAAATGCTTTTCTCAGGTTCATGGATATCTATTGAATAGGACAACGAAATACGAACATTTTAGCCATAAATCCCACTTGTCTTATCTTTGCGCCCTCTATGGATAAGAAGCGTTCGGTAGCCTTTCACACCCTCGGCTGTAAATTGAATTTTTCGGAGACCTCCACCCTTTCCCGTTTACTGGAAAATGAAGGTTTTGAGAAAAAGGATTTTGACGACCTGGCAGACGTGTATGTGATCAATACCTGTTCAGTTACCGATAATGCCGATAAGGAATGTCGCCACTTAGTAAGACGCATCCAGCGAAAATCGCCCGAAAGTTTTGTGGTCATTACCGGTTGCTATGCCCAGTTAAAACCCAAAGAGATCGCTTCCATACCTGGGGTCGACCTGGTATTGGGAGCGGCAGAAAAGTTCAACATTGCGCAGCATATCAGCGAACTGGCAAAAGGCGATGAGGCAAAAATATGCAGTTGCGATATTGAAGAAGTAAGTGGGTTTACTGCTTCTTTTTCGCAGAACGACAGGACAAGGACTTTTTTAAAAGTGCAGGACGGGTGCGACTACAACTGTTCTTTCTGCACCATCCCTATGGCAAGGGGTAAAAGCAGGAGCGACAGCATTGCCAATGTGGTAACCCATGCCCGCCAATTAGCGGCAGACGGGGTAAAAGAAATTGTACTGACCGGTGTTAACCTGGGCGATTTTGGGAAAGGGCCTGACGGCGGCAAGCACGAAGAAGATTTCTTTGGCCTGGTGACCGCCCTTGATACAGTACCGGGAATTGAACGTTACCGCATCTCTTCTATTGAGCCCAACCTGCTCACCAATGATATTATCTCATTTGTTGCCAACAGCGATAAATTCATGCCGCACTTTCATATTCCTTTACAGAGCGGCAGCAATGAGATACTGGGGTCAATGCGCAGGAGGTACAAAAAAGAATTGTATGCAGAAAGGATCCGGCTGATCAAAACACTGATGCCGCATTGTGCGGTTGGAGTGGATGTGATCGTAGGCTTTCCCGGGGAAACGGAGGAACATTTCAAAGAAACCTTTGATTTCCTTCATGCGCTGGACGTTTCCTACCTGCATGTGTTTACCTATTCGGAAAGAGATAATACGAAGGCATTGGACATTAAACCGGTGGTGCCTGTACATACCCGCAACGAACGGAATAAAACATTGCGTAACCTGTCTTACATGAAAATGCAATACTTTACTCAACAACACAGCGGCGAGACAAGGAAAGTATTGTTTGAAATATTTGAAAAGAACGGAATGATGGAAGGATATACGGATAATTATATCCGCGTAAGCACACCTTATCGTAAAGAGTGGGCGAATGAAGTGATTGACTGGAAACTTTAATGTTTTTCCGTGAAAGCGTTTTACGAAATCACATGGGCGACAAATATTCAGCAGGAAATTCAACTACCATTACCTGTCCCAGGCTTTGCAGTTTCACAAAGACTTTCTTTTTACCCCCTCTTATAACGGTTCCTTCGTTGCCCATAAAGACACCGTAGTTGACTTTGATCTTCATCTCTTCCATAAAGCCCTCTTCTGACAGGATGGAGATACTTGCATCTTTTTCCGCGAGGTATTTTTTGATCGTATCAATTTCATCATCCTTGATAATGGCGGGTTTGCCGAGGTAGTAAACAAAGTTCAATACACCATCGGTCATTAATACATTAGCGCGTTCGGTAGCAGCTATGCGTACAAATACGTAGGACTTAAAAAGCGGGTCTTCAATTATTTTTTTACGGTCGCTCCACTGTCTTTCCACCTTTTGCAGGGGGCACCAGCTGTCGATGCCCTTCTTTAGCAACAGGCTGTCTATCTTTTTTTCCCACCGTGGTTTAGTGTACAGGGCATACCACTTTTTTTCCGGTTCCATCATCATCGCTGTTAGTGTCATTGAATCATGCTGCAAGTTTACTAAAAACCTGCGACTCGTCTGTTTATTTGGCAACTGTCTGCACCTGTATATGTGCAACGTCTGAAACAATCTTCACCGTTTCATCAATATGCATGTCCGTTTTGAGAAACTTGAGCCATGCCTGGTAGCGTTCGCCTTTGGCTTTATCGGGATTATTATAAAACTTGTCCTTATCTGACTGCAGCGCTTCAACAGTCATATCCGCCGGCGCTTTCATCAGGTTATTGTTCTGGGTTACGGTTGAACGGATCTTCTTTTGCAACAAACGATATTGCTCAATATTTAGGTTAACGGGCTGGTCGGCAAGTTTGGAAAGCCATGCCAGGTTACTATTCAGCAATGTCAGCGATGCATTTTGTTTTACGCGGGCATTCTCTTTCTGGATAACAGATTCGTAAGGCAAATGACCCTGCCAAACCTGGTAGGTCGCCTGGGGTATTTCGTCCCATGGAAGGGATGCAGGGTTATCTTTTTCCCTGATCTTCATGTATTCATACTGGTCGGGCAGCACCACATCGGGTGTTACACCCCTCAATTGCGTAGAACCTCCGTTAACACGGTAGAATTTCTGAAAAGTAAGTTTCATGGCGCCGTATTCCGTTCTGCCGCTATACGCATCAATCCTGTTACCAAACGGAACTGATTTTTGCACGGTTCCTTTTCCGAAGGTAGAAGTACTACCGATGATGATACCCCTCTTATAATCCTGTATTGCCGCTGCAAATATCTCGCTCGCAGAGGCGCTTAGTTCATTCACCATAACGGCTAAGGGCCCATCATAGAGAACACCCGTTTGCCTGTCGCTCAATATAGAAGACCTGCCATCTTTTTCCCTCACCTGAACAACAGGGCCCTGGTTAATAAACAGTCCCACCATCTGCACCACTTCGTATAAATAACCACCGCCATTATTGCGCACATCAATGATAATCCCTTTCACATTTTCTGCTTTTAGTTTCACCACTTCTTTCGCTACGTCTTCAGAACAGCGCGGGCCATTTTCTTTTTCGAAATCTGCATAGAAATCGGGCAATGAGATATAGCCTATTTTATCTTTTCCCTGGCCGATCACTGCACTTCGCACAAAAGTTTCGTCCAATACTATTTCGTCACGGAGCATGGACACGACCTTAATGGTGCCATCCGGCTTTTTCAAGGTGAGCCTTACTTCCGTACCTTTATTACCCCTGATCAGCTTTACCGCATCCTGTGTATCAAAGCCGGTTACATCAACCGGCTCTTCTTTGCCCTGCGCCACTTTAATAATCACATCATTGACCGATATCTCGCCCGACTTCCACGCGGCGCCCCCGGTTTGTATGCTTGCGATCTTGATACCGTAATCGTCCTGCTGTAACTGTGCACCAATACCGTAGAAACGTCCGCTCATCTGTTCATCAAAAGAACGCTTTTCGGTTGGCGGCATATAGTCCGTATGCGGATCCATCAACCCGGTAATGGTATTGATGAAAGCAGAGAAACGCTGTCCCTCGTTGAAAGTTCCCTTGAGACGTTCTACGCGCTTATCCATGAACTTGCCCACTTTCTCCCTTGCTTCCTTTTCCAGTTCCGCATCTGTTTTTACCACGAAGTCTTTCTTCCCTTTATTTTTCTCGCGTTGTTCCAACAGGTCTACATACCGCTCCAGCGTATAATATTTGAGTTGTTTCCGCAACCGGTCTTTACGTTCTTCTTCCGTGGTTGCATAGGCAAGTTTGTCGCCATCCATCACCACTGTTTCATTGACCGTGAAGTCAAAAGGCCTGGCGAGGATATCCTTATACATGACAGCGGTTTCTGCAAAGCGCTTATCATAAATCACACTTACCGCAGGTTCAAATTCGATGGGTGCGCCGTGTATTTCGTTATCGATCGTAAACTCATACTTTTTCAACCCATTGATATCTGATTGCAGGAAGAGTGTTTTGTCGCCATCAAGATCACCAAGGAACTTATAGAATACCTGCTTAGAGAAGGAATCGTTGATCTCTTTGGGACTATAATGCTGTTTTTCCAGCAGGAACCCTACAGCTGATAACAGCTGTTGCCGCTGCGCCTGTGTAACATCTGTATCCGAAGCACGCACGCCCCTGAATGCGAAGAACAGTCCGCCGAATAACATGACAGCCATTACCAACAATCCTTTTCTACTCTTCATAAATCGTATAAATTTTTGCATGTGATGCATGATAGGTTCCAAAAATAACTGAAAAAGCGCTTAGGATTCACCCGTTAGACCCAATTAACAAAGGTTTTGATGGCCAACATTTAAAAAAAGAGGTTAAAATGGGTTCCAAATAATATTGATTTACCTTACTTTTGCCATCCCAATAAACGGAGAGCGTAGCTCAGTTGGTTAGAGCGTCAGTTTGTGGCACTGAAGGCCGTGGGTTCGAGACCCATCGTTCTCCCAGGATAAAACCTATAAGACTATTTTCTTATAGGTTTTTAAATTTTACAGCATGACGTCTAGCTTGGTACTGATCCCCCTCCTTTCTGCCTTTATTGGCTGGTTCCCTATATGGATAACAATTCAATTGCTTTTTCATCCTAAGCAACCAAAAAAAATAGCAGGCTTTACCCTCCAGGGCATTTTACCCGGAAAACAACGGCAGTTCGCCGAGAAACTGGGGAAACTGGCAGCCGCTGAATTAGCTTCGTTCCGGGAAATTGAACAAAAGATCACCAACCCGGCACAGGTGCAGAAAATAATGCCCCTGGTGGAGGAACATATCGATCATTTTCTGCGGAAGAAGCTGGCGCAGGAAATGCCGATGATCAGCATGTTTATTGGCGACAAGACCATCAACCAGTTAAAAGCTGTGCTGATGGCGGAGTTAGAGACGCTGTTCCCACAGATGATTCAAAATTATATGCAGCACCTGCAGCAGGATCTTGATTTGGAAAAGATCATTGCTGATAAAATAGCCGGCATTTCGCCGGATAAGCTGGAACAGTTATTCAACAGCAGCCTGTTGAAAACAGCCCGGTTGGCAGGAATAATGGGCGGTGTTTTTGGTTTTTTAATCGGGTTGCTCCAGGTATTGCTGCTGACTGTTTTGCGCTAATCACCGATAAAAAACGTTTTTTTTACACGTAACCACAGGTGTTTACCCATTCAGAATTGTCTAATTACCGTTTGTGTAATGCAAACACTATTGCAGCAGCCAGCTTCACAAATTTGTACCGCATTTAACATCCATAAGTATGAGACGAGTAGCATTTATATTGATTACAGTATTGACCGGTTTAAACACATTTGCCCAATACGCCGCAGGCGGCGGACGCCCGGGCGGTAATTTTAATGTTGGCCACCTGTATGGCAAAGTGGTGGACGGCAAGACCAATAAAGGTGTGGATGCCGTTACCATCCAACTGGCAGGTAACAAGTTCGATACAGCCACCAAAAAAATGAAAGAAGTCATTTTCAATACAATGATCACCAAGCAGAATGGTGATTTCAGCTTTGAAAACCTGCCTGTCATGGGTAATTTCAAACTGAAGGTGGGCGCTTTAGGTTATAAAGCCCTGGAGAAACAGGTGAATTTCGGGATCAAAATGCCCCAGGGAGGCAGTGGTCAGGGAGGTGGCGGCATGCAGCAATTGGCGGGCATGATCGACAAAGACCTGGGAAATATCAAATTAGAAGAAGATGCTGCCAACTTAGGCAATGTAACTGTTACTTCTTCGGCAAAACCACAGTTTGAACTGGGTATTGACAGGAAGATATTTAATGTAGATAAAAACTTGGTCAGCACTGGCCAGACCGCTACCGAGATCATGAAGAGTATTCCGTCACTGAATGTGGACATTGACGGCAATGTGACCATGCGTAATGCCACCCCTACCATTTTTATTGACGGAAGACCCACCACACTTACACTCGACCAGATCCCTGCCGATATCATTGACAAAGTGGAACTGATCACCAACCCTTCTGCTAAATTCGACGCTTCGGGTGGTAATGCCGGTATCCTGAACATCGTATTAAAGAAAAATAAAAAAACAGGTTATAACGGTGGGATCAGGGCTGGTATCGATTCACGTGCCAAGATCAACCTGGGTGGCGACCTCAATCTCCGCCAGAACAAGATCAATATCTCTTTGAATGGTAATTACAACCAGCGTAAATCGCTTTCCACCGGTATCACCGACAGGAATAACCTGCTCACTTCATCCAGCGCAGTGCATAATGTGAGCGATGGCACCAATAATGGCTATTTCGGTTTTTTCCGAAGTGGATTAGACTACTTCGTCGATAACCGCAACACATTAACGGTAGGCGCCAACTATGTCAGGGGGCAGTTTGAGAATGAGAATGTGCAAACCGTTGACTCTACCATTAAAGGCATTTATAGTTCTTACAACAAGATCAATAACAACAGTCATTTTGCTTTTGAAAATGTGGGTACACAGTTAAGCTATAAACACAATTTTGCGAAGAATGGTGAGAACTTCTCTGCTGATTTCAATTACAATTCAAGCAAAAACAACAACGAAGCACATATTAATACCCAGACCTATAATACCGATAATACCGGCAAAGGAAGGGCATTGATGCAGCAGACCATTGGTAACGGGTATAATCATTTTTATACCCTCCAGACCGATTTTGAAAACCCGATCAATGAAGACACCAAACTGGAAGCAGGTGCAAGGGCTGCTATCAGGGATTTTGGCAATAACAGTGACCAGTACAGGTATGATTATAATACCGGGCAATTTGTGCTGATCCCTGTCATCAGTAACAAATACAAATTCAACGACCAGGTATATGCGGCCTATACCACTTATAGTTTCAAACTAAAAAAATGGAGCTACCAGCTTGGGTTACGCGCTGAAAGTTCGAATTATACAGGTACCCTGCTCAAAGCAGGCGGTGCAGATTCGGCCCAGTTCAAGGTAAACTATCCCCTGAGCCTGTTCCCGAGCGCTTTTATCACATACAAGTATACCGACAAACAGGATTTCCAGGTTAACTATTCACGCCGGGTGAACCGTCCTAATTTCTTCCAGCTGATGCCTTTCCCTGATTATTCTGATCCGCAGAATATCAATATCGGTAATGCCGGTCTGAAACCTGAGTTCACCAACTCCTTTGAGTTATCGTATAATAATGCTTACAAGCGCAACGCCAATTTCCTGGCTACCGTCTTCTTTAAATACAGTACCGACCTGATCACCAGGTATGTGTACAGGGATAAGAACGCATTGAGCCCAACAGGTGACAGCGCTTACTTCAATACTTTTATCAATGCCGACAACAGCATTTCATACGGCCTTGAGCTGACCAATAAAATGCCGGTAACCAAATGGTGGGACCTGACACTGAGCGCCAATCTGTACAACTCACAGATCAATGCCAGTGTACCTGGTCAGAACATTGACAATTCATTGGTGAGCTGGTTTGCTAAAATGAACAGCAATTTTAAACTGACGAAAACAGTGTCCATTCAATTCAGCGGCGATTACCAGGCCAAGACAGTGTTAGCGCCAAGTACAGGCGGCGACAGACGCGGCGGCGGCGGTATGATGTTTGGCGGCCCGCAGGCAACTGCACAGGGCTATAACCTGCCGCGGTATGGATTTGACCTGGCTATCCGTAAGGACTGGACATGGAAGAACGGACAAAGCGGTTCTTTAACATTAAGCATGAATGATGTGTTCCGCACGCAGGTATTCAAATCATATTCTGAAAGCATTTACTTTACTCAAAACAATGAAAGGTGGAGAGACCAGCAAATGCTTCGACTGAACTTCAGTTATCGCTTTGGTAAGTTTGATGCCACCTTATTCAAACGCAAGAACACAAAGGCAGAGCAGGGTGGCGGAATGGATATGATGCAGCAGTAGTAGTGTTTCAACCGTTCCTGCCTGTCAGCATCGGCACAAAGGAGAAGCGCTCAAACGCTTCTTCTTTGGTAGCCCCATCGGCAAGTTTGGTGATGCGTATCATGCGCTGGGAGTCTCCCTCGTCAAGCGGGAGCACCATCAGGCCGCCCGGCTTCAGCTGATCTACCAGCTTGGGTGGAATGAAAGGAGCGGCTGCGGTGATGAGTACCTTGTCGTAAGGTGCATAGGCAGGCAATCCTTCAAAACCATCCCCGTAAAAGAATTTGAGATTGGGGTATCTGTTGCGGAAATAAAATTTCTTATGCTGCTCATATAATTTCTTCTGGCGTTCGATGGTGTAGACCCATGCTCCCAGTTCAGCCAGTACGGTAGCCTGGTAAACACTGCCTGTGCCGATCTCCAGTACCCTGTCTAGTTTTTGCACCTGTAATAACTGCGTCTGGTAAGCTACGGTGTAGGGTTGTGAAATGGTTTGTCCTTCTCCTATCGGGAAAGCACGGTCTTCATACGCGATCTTGTCAAATGCAGAATCGAGGAAATAATGCCGCGGGATCGTATTGATCGCATCCAGTACCTTTTCATCTGTAATGCCTTTTTCTTTCAACAGGTTCACCAACTGGCGGCGTAAGCCCTTGTGCTGATATGTATCCACGTAATTTCTCATAAGCATCACGAATATACTGCTTACGCGGCGCGCCACAGGAACCGGCAGCCGGTTGTGAAAAGAAAAAAACAGGTTATAATTTACTCACAATACATTGCTTATTGCAACTTCATATCTGCAATGATCCTTTTGATCTTTGCCTGAAGCGCTGCATACTTGTTGTCAAAATCTCCTTTGCTTTCCAGTTTGGTATTAACGCTGAAGTAAAATTTGATCTTAGGTTCTGTACCGGATGGCCGGGCAGATATTTTACTACCGTCTTCTGTAATGAACTGCAACACATTACTCTTAGGCAACTCAATATTCCATTGCGCTCCCGTAACAGGATTTTTGCCGGTCTGCAACTCATAGTCAAGCAATTGAACCACTCTTGATCCGTCAATGGTTGCAGGAGGGTTGTTCCTGTAGCCCTCCATCATATCAGCAATCTCCTGCTGCCCGTTCATGCCTTTCTTGGTAATGCTGATCAGGTTCTCATAATAAAGGCCATATTGCATGTACAGTTCTATCAGTTTATCAAACAAACTTCTGCCCTGGTTCTTCTCATAGGCAGCCATTTCGCAAAGCAGTGCTACAGCGCTTACTGCATCTTTATCCCTTAGCTGGTCGCCGATCATCAAACCAAAACTTTCCTCCCCGCCTATCACATAATTTTCCCTGCCTTCTTTCTCTTTGATCAGTTCGGCAATCCACTTAAAACCGGTTAGTACATTGTAACAGGCAATATGGTTTTGTTTTGCCACTTCATTGATCATAGCCGAAGTAACAATGGTCGTGATCACCATATCGTTCGGCTGTGCAATACCCTTTGTCTTACGTGCTTCTATCATGTAAGCGCAAGCCAGTACTGCCGTCTGGTTACCATTCATCAGCACCCATTCTCCCTTATGGTTCTTAACACCTATGCCTACGCGGTCAGCATCGGGGTCTGTTCCCAATAAAATATCTGCATCTATTGCTTTAGCTTTTTGCAAACCTATGCTCATGGTTTCGCTTTCCTCCGGGTTGGGGTAAGCGACCGTTGGGAAATTACCATCCGGCGTTGCCTGTTCTTCCACTATTGTAACATTCGTAAATCCAAAACGTTGCAATATTTCCGGTACCAGGGTAATGCCTGTGCCATGAATAGGGGTGTACACAATCTTCAGGTCATGCTGCCTGGTAATGACATCCGGGTACACACTCAATCCTTTTACCATGTCCAGATAGGCGTCATCCATTTCTTTTCCTATCAGCGATATATTGGCATCACCTCCCTCCCATTTTACTTCATCCACACTTGTGATCGCTTCCACTTCTTCGATCACATTCTTATCATGAGGCGGCACTAATTGTCCGCCATCATTCCAATATGCTTTGTACCCGTTGTATTCCTTGGGGTTATGAGAAGCCGTGCAAACCACACCGGCCTTACAGCCCAGTTTACGAATAGCAAAGCTCAGTTCAGGGGTCGGGCGCAGGGCTTCAAACAAAAACACTTTCAAGCCGTTGGCAGCAAATACTTTGGCAGTGGTTTCAGCAAAGAACCGGCTGTTATTGCGGCTGTCATGTCCGATTGCCACCCTCACTTCCTGGTTGCTATATGTCTTTTTGAGATAATTGGCAAATCCCTGTGTGGCCATGCCAATAGTGTATTTGTTGATCCGGTTGGTCCCCACACCCATAATACCGCGCAGTCCTCCCGTACCGAATTCGAGGTTCCGGTAAAAAGAATCGGCTAACTCATCCGGTTGCCCGGTCTGTAATTTATTGATGGCATCTTTCGTTGCCTGATCGTAGTTCCCGTTCAGCCAGGTACTTACTTTTTCCTGAATGGCAGCATTGCTCATTGTCTCGTTATTTTAAAGTTCGGTTATTGCTTGCTTTGACGCCTGTTCCCGCCTCACCTTTCCAAAAGCAAGTTTATGAATATTTTCCGCATTTCAAACTACATAAGCACCCAGCACTTCCCCGTTCTCCACTTCCACCTGGATATGATCCTGCAGGGTTGTTGCTACAGATAATCCAACATAATCGGGTTTGACCGGGTAGAGTTTGTGCATCCTTTCAACAAGCACTAATGTCTGGATGCTTTTGGGATGATAG
>JBHAFM010000085.1:0-3373 GCA_041856175.1 Sediminibacterium sp. | reverse complement strand
TGTACACATAAGCAAACTCAACCCCTATGGCGCCGCTGCCCACAATGATCATGCTCTTGGGCTGGTTGGGCAATACCATCGCTTCGCGGTAGCCGATCACTTTCTGGCCATCCTGTTTCAGGTTAGGCAGTTCGCGGCTGCGGCCACCAGTTGCAATCACAATGTATTTGGCTTCCACCACTTGTTTACTGCCATCAGCTGCAGTTACTTCTACCTGTCCCTTCGCCTTGATCTTGCCATAGCCCATGATCACATCAATCTTATTCTTCTTCATCAGGAACTGAACGCCCTTACTCATCTTGTCGGCAACACCACGGCTGCGTTTGATCACACCGCCAAAATCATGCGTACCTGTGGCGTTGATGCCATAGTTCGCACTGTGTTTTACATATTCATACACCTGGGCGCTTTTCAGCAACGCCTTGGTAGGGATGCATCCCCAGTTAAGGCAAATACCGCCGAGACTTTCTTTTTCAATGATCGCTACTTTAAATCCTAACTGAGAGGCACGGATAGCTGCAGGATAACCACCCGGGCCGCTACCAATTACAATGACGTCGTATGCCATAAATTATTGATTATTGATTGAATAGATATGCAAACATGGATTTGCGGATGCGAAAATATGGAAAAAATGGCTGGTGTCAGCCATCAGCCATCTGTATTTTATGCCTCGAAGAAGATCCGTACCGTCTGGTAAAACCATTTGTTATCAGCAGTGGCACCAGATTGCTGCATTTGGGCATTATAGCCCTGGAGGCCAAATAATCCGGCCATATTGCCATTGCGGAGTGCAATTTCGAGGTAGCCGGCAGAATTGAACCAGGCTAACTTTTCGGTTTCGGGAACAGCCGTATAGTTATCACTGATTGTTTCTATGACTTCATTCCGCTTAAAAACGATCTTAAACCGGCGGCCATTACACTGTTCTTCAAATTCTTTTTTGGTGATATTGATCACTACATTCTCAAAATTGTCGATAAATAGTATCTGTCCTTCAATCCAGTCTGGTCCCGATGTGGGCCGCAGGGGATATTTCTCAACAATGTCAGTCAGCTTTGGCTCTCCGGCGATCCCTCCCCGCTGGCTGATCCTGGCAACCGATACGGCCACCAGTTGGGTCAGTTCAAGCAGGGTCTTTTGCTTGTCTGCCGGAATAGCAGCGATCTCTTTGGGTTTTTCACCTGTGATCATGGTGAGGAGGCCATTATCCGGACAAATAATGAATTGCTCATTAAATTTTGCCACCAGCAGGTGCCTGAGAGACGATTCGAACAGGTTTACAATGATAAGGTGAAAAGTGCCGGCGGGGAAGTATTTAAAAGCGCTGCCGCAGATATAAGCGGCCTGCGGGTAATTGGTTTGCGATAAATGATGTGTAATATCACAAATAGTTAAGTTGGGATTCAGTTGCAGCAACTGTCCCCTGATAGCGCCAACAAGAAAATCGCGCTGGCCTATATCTGTTGTCAACGTTAAGATGGGCATGCCGGAAGATAAACGTAAGGATAAGACAGTTATTTCACCAGCTCACCATTTTTAAAGAAAAATCTGTGCACTAATTTGTCTGCAAGCGATGGCAGCAGCTTATTAAGAAAGACCGTCTGTTTACCCTGGAAGGTAAGCACCAGTGTCCTTTTTCGCTTTGCGATGGCTTTCAAAATGTGTACGGCGCATGCTTCAGCTGTCATCATCTTGCCTTCATCCATTGGTGTTTCTCCATGTGCTTTACCTTCCCTGTTCAAAGCTGCGTTCCTGATATTGGAAGCTGTAAAGCCCGGGCAAACCCACATAACATTCACATTGCTGTGCAGCAGCTCGGTACGCAAAGACTCCAGGAAACCATTCATGGCATATTTGGAAGCAGAATAACCGGAGCGACCGGGTAAGCCCCTGAAACCGGCGATTGAAGAAACCCCTACCACGGAACCATGGTTTTTTTGTATATAAGGCAGGGCAAACTTGCTACAATAGACAGTTCCCCAGAAGTTAACATCCATTACTTTCCGGATCGCATCAATTTCAACATCCTGTACAAGTGCACGCATCGAAATACCGGCATTATTGATCAGGATATCAATGGTACCAAATCCTTTTACGACTGCGTTAATAAAGGTCATGCACTCCTGTTCCTTGCTTACGTCAGCGGTATGAATCATCAATGGTTTACCAGGATAAGAAGCCTGCAGGTGGTACAGTTTATCATAATTACGGCCACAGGTGGCCACTTTTGCCCCCTGGCATAAAAAAGCATCTACCAACGCCTTACCGATTCCTTCAGAGCCACCTGTTATGACTACGACCTTATTTTGAAAATCAGACATAGGATAATTGTTAATGCAACAAAAATAGGCACTAATACGTAGAGTATCAGGGACATTGTTGGTAACCAGCACAAAAAAGATTTATAAAAATTTGGCTATTTTTTTATTTCCCCTATTTTTGCACTCCCAAAACAAAACGGGATGTCTCTGAAAAGTGACAGGGTCAGATTCCGTAGCTCAGTTGGTAGAGCAATACACTTTTAATGTATGGGTCCTGGGTTCGAGTCCCAGCGGGATCACCAGTTAATTCAAGTAATGCTTTGTAAGTTAGATTCTTACAAAGCATTATTTTTTATAGGCACTTATTTCGTCTATCAAAATATAACTGAGCATTTGATACTATCCGAACAGGTTGTTTAAATTGCGAATCATTCTCGACGATAACCATGTCGATGAACGAACACTTTTAGGGGGTCAATACACCTTATTGTTGATTCTTAATCGGCTAATCAATTTTTATTGTTAACTCCAATTTTACTGGCCCAACTTAGGAGAAGCTTACACTATTGATAGTTGATCGGTAAAAAAAGTCCCGGAACAGATTTTTTGCTCTAATTGATTAGTTTATATTTACTACCTATTTAAATTACCTACTATTACTCTTTACGGTTAAAATCAGCCAATGAAAAAGATGCTTCCTATGCTGCTTGCAGTAATCCTGACGATTATTTTTTTCTCCTGTAGCAATAAACGAAGTGGCAATCCGCGAGTGCTTGTTTTTACTAAAACAACCGGATTTCGTCATGTTTCTATCCCAAATGGTATTGCGGCCATACAGAAGCTTGGAAAAGAAAACGGCTTTGTGGTGGATACAACTGAGAACGCTGCCATATTTAATGAAGACAGTCTTAAGAATTATTCGGCTGTCATTTTTTTAAGTACTACCGGTAATGTACTGGATTATAGACAACGCACGGCTTTTGAAAGGTACATACAAGCCGGCGGTGGTTTTGCAGGCATTCACGCTGCCACCGATACCGAGTATGACTGGGGATGGTATGGCAGATTGGTTGGTAACTATTTTTTTGATCACCCTGGTATACATGATA
>JBHAFM010000084.1:0-8233 GCA_041856175.1 Sediminibacterium sp. | reverse complement strand
GTAATGCGATTTTTTGAAATGAATGTGTTATAGATGTTCAATGCCCTGGCTCTGCCAATCATATTGAGTTCATTTATGAACGGAGCCGCTCTTTCATTGTCATTAGCCGCGTTTTCATTGAAGAGACTGGCTAGTTGTAATGGTGTACTGGGACGTAATCCGAGTTGGTACTGGGTCAAATCGCCGTAATTGATTTCATTGGATACGGTATGTGAAACAGTACGTTCCGCGCTGTCATTTTTGCCTTTAATAACAGCACTACAGTTAAGAGCCGTTGGTACAAATTGTTCTGCTTCCAACATTTCCTTGACTTCCTGTACACTATAGCCTGCTTGCCAGCCGGGAATATCAGTGGCCTCTTTATTATCAACTTCATCCCTCAATATCCGAAGGCTTTCCACCGGTGATCTGCCTACTGTGGCCGTAACACTGAATGCTTTCATATATCCTTCTCTTGGCAACGAAGCGGTATTGATGCCTCTCGCAGGTGTTCCGTTAACGGCGGTTTTTACAATGTCTTCAAAACTCAGTTGGTGATCTTTATTCGCGTCCCTGTTAATGGGCGTCAGGTTGCTCCAACTATTTCCAGGGCCTCCCAGGTTGTCATTCAATAAATGCCCTTTTACATAATAAGAGCCATTATCTTTTTTACGCATGTTGATTTTACTGAAGTTGCCGGAATCCACACTGGGTTCAGAACCCGGAGCAAAAGGCATGGCTTTATACGCTACAGTAGCAGATGTTCCGAACTCTCCATGTAGGCCACCAAATAAATGTCCTGAATTCACACCTGCATTTTGCAAGGGAAGGGCACCTAGTTTATTGGCCAGTTCTATTAACAGCGCATTGATGTCGTTTACTTTTTGTGCTTTTCTTGCATCATCGGTTTCACTTTCTTTTTCCTTGTCTTCTATTCTCCGAACGGTATCCAGGCAGGGTTGAATATCGCTGTCTTGCAAACTGCTTCTTGTTTTCACATCATTTAAGTAGTCTCTCACCGGCATTGGTGTAGTGGCAATCATCAGCACTGCATTCTCACCTGATCCGTTGAAATACAAAGTATGTTGTATACCATCTTGTGTGGGAGCCGGTTTCCTGTCACTCCACCAATTCGCAACGGCACTTGCAGCGCTTCTTCCCATCGCCATCAACCTGTCGAAAATGGCGAAGCCGGTATCTACTGCCCTGTTCACCAGCCAGGTGACGGCCCTGTCGACCAGTGCCCTCGCTGCTGCTATCAGTTCTGCAATACGATGTCCAACGCCACTCAATCCCACCTGGTTGGCAAGGAAACCTATTACGATCGGCATGGCGCGATCAAGGCTGTTTTCCAAAAAGTCTGCCGCACGTCTTGTGTTACCACTCGCTATTTCAACCACACCCTCTACGAATGAGTTCACCACCGTAAGCATTTCACGCAGGTAACGGATGAATGACTGAATAGCGCGGTACAATGCAATGGCGCTGTTGATCACGGCCATGATGCCCGTAGGATCCAGCATACTCAACAGCCTTGTTACGATCCTGTTCACAATCTGTTCCATTACCCAATTTTTCACTGCGTCCAGGATGGTATTCCACAGGTTGCTCAACTGTTCCTGTATCCTGTCCCAGATGGCTGCAATGCCACGTTCCTGTACATCCCTGATGAAGGTCCAGATTCCCTCCAGCGTGTTGATCATGCTGCGTATGCGCGCTACACGCTGCGGACCTATCCGCGGATGTTCCGACAATTTCTGCCAGATGGTTTCCATGCTCAGTCCCAGTATCTGTAATACCCAGCTGATGATGCCCCGTAAAGAGAAATCCTGCGGCGCCGGCACGTTGGCATCATGCAGTTCGCTCATCAGCCATCCTGTTAATCCGTTCAGCAGGTGCCTGAGTATATTGCTGAAGAATTGTGTAAATCCTTGCTTGATCGCACGCAGCAGGTTTTTCAGGAAGCCTACCGGATCACGTTTGATCATTTCAAAAGCCTGCATGGCTTTGGTGATGATATTACTGATGAGGTCGGTGGGGAAGTTCATCACCTGTAAAATCACTTCCACCACGATCTTCACGATCTCTACCACAAAGGCAACGAGCCGGCCGATGGGCTCACCGAACGTAGCCACGATGCGCCTGAAAGCATCGATCGGGTGAATGAGATCGTTCAGGCTCATGGAGCGCCAGAGATTCATGAACAACTGTACAATACCGGCAGGCGTCATGTTGAGCCGGTCAACCGCTGCATTGATGCGCTGCGTGGTTCTGTCGATAGCGCCGGATTCTTTCAGTTGATTGAACTGTTCCAGTCCGCCTTCCATCAAACTCATAAAGCCACGGATGATGTTTTCCATCGTGCGCGGAACGATCTCATCTGTAAAAGGATCTTTGCCAATGATCACGGTGAGTAACTGGTATCCGCGTACTGTTCTTGCCCAATTAGACAACCTGCGCAGCAACACTTCTTTGATGAAACGCAATATCACTGCTGCGACCTCGCTCACGAAATTCCATACCTGCTGGACCGGCGGCGCGAATATGTTGTAGATGCGATTGAAGGTATCGATGGGGTGCATGAGGCTTTCAATAGATACAAAGTCCCAGATCGATGCAATGCCCGCCCTTATCTGTTCATAAGCATTACTGAATACCAATATACCCCTGTCGATCCATCCCGCAATCCGTTGGAAAGTGCCTGTATCCTGCATCTGCCGCCTTTGCTCTCTTCCTTCTTCACCGCCCAGCTCCAACAATGCATTGAGGATATTCGTTCCGTTCTTCGCCACCTGCTGATGGGTGATCGGGTCTTCACCCAGTATCACGCAGAGCAGGGGATAGGCTGTTGTATGCTCGCGTACAAAAGAAACCAACTGGTTCAACAGGAACCGTTTGACGATAGAAAGCAGTTCACTGGCAGCATTCACGGCAAAACGAACGATGCTGCTAATGGTATCATGAATGATATTACCAATCCGTTCAAATACGCGTTGTGGGCTGCCCAGGTCGTCCAAAGACAGGCTGCTCCAGAAATTTTCAACGCTGGTAACAATGCGTTGTACCACGGATGTGAGGTTGGTTATCTGTTGATCCACCCATGCTTCCGCATCGGTTAATGCGCCCAGCTCTTCCAGCTTCTGGTGCAATAACCGGCCGCCCGGCATGATATCGAATGCCGCTTCTATGAAATTATGACCGTTCCTTTGCACCACTTCATTGGTGATGGGGTCTTCACCCAATACCACCCGCAATGCACGATAGCCCGGTATGGCCATCGCAAAATCACGCGCTTCTCTCAACAGGATCCGCTTACCGGCTTCTAGTCCCTGCGATACAAGATCGCCCACTGCATTAGACACGGTTGACCATGCATCACTCAGCCAGGAGCGCTGTACTTTGGGTGCTGATGTTTTCAATTGTACCGGTACAGGTGCACATTTTTCTTCTTCCTCTTTGTGCTCTTCGTCTTTCTGCTGTATCGGTTCTTCTTTAGCCTGCACGGGAGGTTGAACAACTGGTGGCGCATGTGTTAAGTGGCCACCCTCATTCACTTGCCAGTTACTCAGTGGTTCCTGTTTAGTTTGCAGGTGTACTTCTTCGGTCATATCCCGTTCTGGATCGGGTCCGTCCTGCATTTTCCTGTTTACATGGAATAATTCCTGGCGCAACTCACGCAATGTTTTGGGCTTGGCAGCTTCTGCCGACTGCTCGCCTGTACCCAATTCTCCGTTCTTCATCATCAGTGGATCGAAGAAGCCTGTCCAGGCTGCGAGCGGATGGTCTTTTACCTGTACCTGTCCGCCCAGGTTGTCTTCACCGGCAGTATTGCCATTGACTGTAGTAACGGTATCACCGCTTGATTTTTCAACAATGGCATAATGAGAAAACCTGTCGCGGTAAGCGATATCACCGGCTTTGGGATGGTAACCGGGAGGATAGGCCGCATTCAGGTCTATATTGTGTCCGCCTAATGCCCAAGGGTTCATCGGCACACCTCCTTTGTGGAGCGACCAGAACACAAATATGCCGCACCAACTGGGCATGGCATCCCGTTGGTAAGGCCCACTTGCAGGCCGCGGATTGGCAGGCGGCATGCCTTCGGTTGTTCTTTTTTTCTTGATATCCTGTTCGGCAACAGCTCCCTGCACCATGGCAGCACCTTGTGGCAATACTTTATCGGCTCCTAATGTTGTCTTGAAATATTCTACCAGCCTGTCCCAACCGGTGCGGTACCCATCGGCACCTTCCTTATCGGCATTTACTTTGCCTACTTCCGATTTGGCTTTGGCTACAGCACTGTTCAATTGTGAAGGAACAGGCCGGTCAGACGCTGTTCGTTGCAGGATGGGCTTGCGCGCAACGGCATGAGCGCCGGAAGCAACTGATTTGCTGGCGCCTTGTTGAATGGTATGTGTTAACTCGTGGGCAAGCAATAAACCGCCTGCCCCGGTATCGGGTGCATATTTACCGGCGTTGAAATAAATATCATTGCCATGCGTGAATGCCTGTGCCTGTATGCTGCCGCTCAGCGATTCAGCCATGGCGCCGGTATGGATGCGTACGCCACTGAAGTCCGCGCCAAACCTGGTTTCCATAAACTGACGGGTAGAACCGGGCAAAGCACTGCCTTCTCCTTTGGAATGGGTCAATTGTTGTTCAAAACCTGTGATAGGTGCAGGCGGGGCGCGTCCGTGTCTTTGTATTAAAGCAGTTTGTATAACTTCAATGTCGGAAGTATTACCCTCTTCTTCCTTACACTGTATGGCTGTTATGGCAGGTGTTTCCAGTTTGGGGTGCAGTTCTTTTTTATCATCATCGGCCGCTGTTTTCCGCTGCACTTCATTGTCTTCCTGCTTCAGTTGAGGTGTGGCCGTATCAGGCACGCGCATCACATGGTCTGCTACTGCATCGGCTTCTTTTTCGTGTGGGTCATCGGGACTGCTTACTGACAATTTAGGTTGTATGAAACTGCCGCCGTTGAAAAAAGAAGGCGTTTCCTGTGTTCCGAAAAAAGAAGGCTCCGCCGCTTTCCTGAAAAAACTACCGGCAGCTCCTTGTTTAGGAGCCGATGCGGCGGTCTTTGATGTTTTTTCAGCAGTAGAGAACATACAATGAACACGGTTTACAGGTATCAGTCATTC
Organism: Sediminibacterium sp.; assembly: GCA_041856175.1. Taxonomy (GTDB): domain Bacteria; phylum Bacteroidota; class Bacteroidia; order Chitinophagales; family Chitinophagaceae; genus Sediminibacterium. The sequence goes on along the minus strand of JBHAFM010000084.1, from coordinate 3,110 downwards.
CATTCCACCACCAGCAACGATTGCATCCAGGGTAATTTGATCATTTTAATATTCCAGGGTAGTTGATCTAACAACATATCGTAAGACAATGATTGTACTTTCAGGCGCCATTGATCGCCGGCCTTGTATAGTTTGCCTTCCCTTTGTAAGAAAGATTCGCGCAAACCGGCTACCGAAGTGGTTTTCAATACCGGCCAGTTGGTAATGACAGCCTGCAACAATTCTTCTGCAGCTTCTTTGTCAGTTGCTGTAAGCTGGTATTTTTGAACAATGGGTTCGTTTGGTTGGATGCCGCATAAGAGTTTTGGTAATACCACTTCAAATTCTTCGAAATCATTTTCACCGGTAACAATGTGTTGCAACAGGGTGATGGCCCTGGCCATGTGATTGATCTGGTTGTCATTCAGTAATTCCAGCTTGTTGAAAAAACGCCCGAGATAGGGCGCCACGATTACCAGTCCGGCATTGTTGATATAGATGGCGTCATCTTCGTGTGTTGTATCTATCGTAGTAGGCGCTTGTTCTTTTTTTTGTTGTACACCAGCTTCTATTTTCCTTTTGGCAGTTGAAGCCTGCGTGGGCAATATTGTCATTTTTGTACGCGAACCTTCTGTAAACAGCACTTTCAATGCGTCGTTATTAAGCCCATTAACAAATGTTTTCAGCGTTTCTGTTTGTTTTTTGAAGACATCGGCCGACAGTATTTCTTCCAACTGTTCCTTTATTATTTGTGCCATCTGTTCACTCATTCCCTGGTACGGTAGGCTGCCAGCGTTTTTGCCGGAAGGAACGGAGAGGAGCCGCAATAATGCCACCCGGATATTAACACGAAACAGCTGTTGCCGATCAGGTTGTTTTATCCATTCGGTGATATACTGCAAATCATCATGCCACCTCTTAAATATTGTTTGCGAGCCGGATAGTATATTGATCAATTCCCAGAAACAGGTCTCGTCAAACTGCACGGCAATTCTTTGCCGCGCCTGCGTTTCCTCTTGTATAACTGCCTGCAATTGCGCTCTTTCATGGTCAGGCAGGGAAACAGAAAGGTTTTCTACAACAAAAGAGTGCCAGTTTCCTGTAAAATGGCTCCACCAGGGCAGGTATCCGTTCCTGAGATAAAAGTTCAACAATCTTATAAATTTCGATGCCGGCGCAGGCCGGGTAGTTCTACCTGTTGCTTTTATTTTCCGGGCAAGTGCGTCGTTGAGCGCTTCTATGATCCTGTGTGCCAGGTTATTTTCCAGGTCACTGGCATCCAATGTAAACTCCAACGCCAGCCTGTCGATAGCAATTGTTTCATCATCCGGACTATAGCGGTCGAACAAAGCCTCCAGTTGCGGCAACAATTCTTTGCGCAGCATATTTTCCGTTGTTCGCTGCAAAACGATACCATCGGTATTACCGTTGTACGTGATTTCCAGGGACTGTTTCCCGATAATATGTTTGCCTGCTGCATGCATGGTTTAAATGCTCAATAGCGGCATGTATCCCGCCAGGATATGAGCGTACAATGGTTTAATGGTGGTTTCCTTATTGGTTATTACTCTTTCTTCTTCTGCTTTCACATCATTCAGGAACAGGTTGAACTCCGGCTGCAATTGCCTTTTCTGATCGGCCGTAAACTGCCTGGCTATCGCATTTACCTTGCCCAGGTATTCATTGAGTTGGGCAAAATAGGCATTGGTAGGCACCTGTGCTTTGTCCATATCTGCCGGCTGTATGCAGGAGATATAGAATGCAACATCTGTCAGTATCCTCGCCAGCTCCATATTCTGCAGCCTGCTGTTCGTGAGTTCCATATAGGATGTCAATAACATCCGTATCCAGTTGGTCATGGAAGCAACCGTATTCATTTGTAAAAATGCTTTCAACTGTTTATCAGGTGCGCCCATTGCATCCACTGCTTTCAGCTCTTTAAAGAAAGGAACGATTGCCGTGGTAAAGGCTTTCTGTGTTGCCTGGTCAAGCAAGCGGGCGTTCTCGGTTGTATTCAACGTATTGAATGCAGTAATCGCATTATTCAGTGTATAGCATGTTTTTACAACAGGCAATACAATCTTAACCGTTTGTGTGGCTGTAGCAGAACAGGACCCATTGTTAACGGTGAGCGATACCGTATATGAGCCTTCTTTCTGGAAATCATGAGAAGGATTGGCTTCGTTGGAAGTTTTTCCATCGCCGAAGTTCCATAACACAGTTCCAGTAGCAGGCACAGAGGTGTTCCTGAACAGTTTCAGGGCGGGGGTGGAGCCATTGGTGATGTCAAAGCTCACTTTGGGTTCTGCATAAACGGTTACATCTGTTCCTTTTGATTTACCGGCAGTTGCGTAGGTTAACGTTATTTTTTTCTGATCTGCTCCTTGTAACAACACAGTGCCGGGATTGAACATGAATTTACCGGCTGTATCTTTTGTAATACCTTCCCCGCTAACAGTTCCGCCGGAAGGCGTACCGGTTACTTCCATCGGCTTATCATTGGCACAGAAACTGCTTTTGGGAATCGTGATGGTAAGATCGGGCGTAGTAATGGTTAATTTTTTAGTGACTTTTTCTGAATTGCAGGCGCCGTTGACCGCAATAAGACTTACATTATAATCGCCGTCTGTTCCAAAATTGAAAGCCGGTTCTTTTTCTGCGGATGTTTTACCGTTACCGAAATCCCAAAGCCATTTGTCGGCAAAAACAGAAGACTTATTGACGAAGCTGGCGCTGGTACCGGTTATTTTTACATCGAAATCTGCAACCGGTTGCTGGTATACATCCACCGCAATTGTGGCCGTTTGTTCATTGATGGTATACGTAAGTGTAATATGTTTTTCTTTATCTGCCGAAGCCAGTTTAATGGCATTGGGAGCGAAGAGATATTTACCGCTGTTGTCTTTTGTAACACCTTCGCCCGTTACTTCTCCGCCGGCAGGGGAGTTCTCGATGGGATAGGTTTTGCTATCACCCGAACAGAACGTAGTAGGTGTTATATTTATTTTGGGTTGAACAACCAGTTCGTTCACCGTAAACAATACAGGCGGACAATCCGAGCAGCAGAGATAAGGAAGATAAAAATCCGCGATCACCGTATAGTTGGCCAGGTTTGATAATACTTTGTCGAG
>JBHAFM010000083.1:0-26870 GCA_041856175.1 Sediminibacterium sp. | reverse complement strand
TCCTTGCTTTGCGCTTCTGCACATTCGCGGATGCAACCACTTACCCCGCCTTTCAGTTTATGCGGAGAGCGGAGTCCGCGGTAACGTTCTTCAATCTGGATGGCGAAGCTCACGCTGTCGTGCAGGCCAAAGCGGCACCAGGTACTACCCACGCAACTTTTAACTGTACGCAATGCTTTACCATAAGCGTGACCGCTTTCAAAGCCTGCGGCGATCAATGCTTCCCAGATAAAAGGCAGGTCGCTGAGGTGAGCGCCAAACATATCGATCCGCTGGCCACCTGTAATTTTTGTATAGAGGTTGTATTGCTTGGCCACCTGCCCGATCACAATCAGTTTGTCAGGCGTGATTTCACCACCAGGGATGCGGGGAACGACAGAGTAGGTGCCGCCTTTCTGGATATTGGCTAAGAACCGGTCGTTGCTGTCTTGTGCAGTATCGTTTCCTTTGACAAGAATATTTTCATTCCAAAGGCTTGCCAATATAGACACGATAGGAGGCTTGCATAGTTCACAACCATCACCATTGCCTAATTTATCTAATACTTCATCATAATTTTTAAGACCATGCAGCTTTATCAGGTCAAATAATTCCTGCCTGCTGTAATCGAAGTGTTCGCAAAGCACATTGCGTATATACTTACCCTGTGACTTCATGGTGTGCACCATCAGGTCTTTCAGCATGGGTACACAACCACCACAACCAGTACCGGCTTTGGTGCATTTTTTTATGGCATCTACCGATTCGCAACCATGCCCGGTTACACTGTCGCAGATCATTCCTTTGGTAATGTTTTCACAGCTGCAGATAACGGCATCATCGGGTAACCCTGTTACTCCAGCGCCTTCGCTTTCTGTGCCGCCGCGGCTGCCTAATATCAGATCTTCAGGGTTTGGTGGTAAGGCAATTTTGTTTTTGCATGTCTGCAGCAGCATATTGTATTGTTCTGCATCGCCCACCAATATTCCTCCCAATAATTCCTTACCATCGGGCGAAATATTGATCCTTTTATAAATGCCTTTGACTGTGTTTTCAAATATAACAGACCGGCATTGGTCAAGCGGTACAAAGGGATCTCCAAAACTTGCTACGTCAACGCCAATCAGTTTGAGCTTGGTACTCATATCAAAACCGTGAAATGCCTTATCGTCACCGGTCAGGTTGGCTGCCACAACTTCAGCCATTTCATAACCGGGTGCAACCAGGCCATAGATCATGCCATGATGTAATGCGCATTCGCCGATGGCAAAAACGGAAGGATCGGTGGTTGCTAATTTTTCATTTACAACAATGCCGCCACGATGACCTGTTTCAAGTCCGCTCAATTTAGCCAGTTCATCCCTGGGTTTAATACCAGCACTGATGACCAGCATGTCTACATCCAGGGTGGTATCATCGGTAAATTCCATACCGGTGATATAGTCATCGCCAAGGATGGTTAAAGTATTTTTAGAAGTATGGATTTTGAGACCAAGTGTTTCCAGCTTGTTTTTTAACAGGTTACTGCCCGCGTCATCGATCTGGCGGGGCATCAGGCGTGGAGCAAACTCAATAACGTGGGTATTGGTGATGCCCAGGTCGAGCATGGATTTGGCGGCTTCTAATCCCAATAACCCGCCTCCGATCACTGCACCAGTGCGGGCTTTTTTGGCATGTGCAGCCATCAACTGGAGATCTTCTATAGTACGGTAAATAAACACACCGTTTTTTTCTACACCGGGAATGGGGGGGACAAAAGCTGCGGAACCGGTAGCCAGAACTAAGTAATCGTAGGTTTCGGTAATACCTTTAAAGGAATGAACTGTTTTGGCTGCCCGGTCGATATGGGTAACCGGGTCAGCCAGGTGCAGACGGATGTTATTGGCCGTGTACCAATCAGCGGAAGCCATGGTAAGGTCTTCAGCAGTTTTACCTGCAAAAAATTCGCTGAGGTGTACCCGGTCGTATGCCGGGCGGATCTCTTCGCCAAAAACGACTACTTCAAATTGGTTAGCGTGGGCTTTTGCGAGCAACTTCTCGCAAAACTTGTAACCCACCATGCCATTGCCGACAACAATAATCTTTACCATACAGTTTGGTTTTAAGGTTATAAAACCGCCGGCAAACAATCGAGAGAAAAAAATATAATATGATTTTTATATGATCAATATCATATTTGTTTTGTGAATCTACGGCTATTTTTTCTAAAAAACAATGTATCAGTAATAAAAACTGAAGATATTTTTTTATTTAATACAATAAAAATTAATAGCTTTATCATCAGAAACTGTCAAAAATATGATATTGGAAAAACCATTAATTTCTTAATTAAGATTATAATTGATTGATATGCAGTAGTTAATAAATAAATGGCCTTTTTCAAAGCTTTTTTGGCAGCTATTAAAATCTAAAGAAAAATAAATTGCTCTTGTAAATCGTTTTTTTTAAAATATTAACATTAATAAAAATTATATTTAATCTATATCCCTTAATTGAATCGTTCGATGTGTATTTTGGGGATGTCGTTATCAAACAGATTTGTGAGACAAAAAACAGTGGCATGAAAAAGATTACGCCTTTATTAAGCCTTGTTGGGGCCGGCCCGGGAGATCCCGAACTCATTACGGTTAAAGCGATCAGGACATTGGCAGCAGCCAATGTAGTGCTGTATGACGCATTGGTAAATGAGGCATTGCTCGACTATACGGGTCCGGATTGCCACCATAAGGTATTTGTCGGGAAAAGATTTGGCTGCCATGCTTTGAGCCAGCAGGAGATCAATCAGCTGATTACAGACTACGCCCATACTTATGGGCATGTTGTGCGACTGAAGGGGGGAGATCCCTTTGTATTTGGCCGCGCGCAGGAAGAAATTGAGGCAGCAGCAGCAGCAGGCATCCCTGTGAATGTGATCCCGGGTATATCCAGTGCATTAGCGGTTCCCGCTGCGCAAATGATACCGCTTACCAGCAGGGGCGTAGCCGAGAGTTTCTGGGTCACAACAGGAACTACCCGAAGCGGTGATATCAGCAGCGATATCGTGCTGGCTGCGCAAAGCACTGCTACTGTGGTGATCCTGATGGCCATCAGTAAGCTGGAACAGATCATGGATATCTTCAAAGCCTGCGGAAAAACCGATATGGATGTTGCGATCATCCAGGACGGAACCACTCCGCATGAAAAACGTATCACCGGCAAAGTAGCTGATATTGTTTTTCGTGCAACAAATGCAGGTATCACTAATCCCGCTGTTATTATCGTGGGGAATGTGGTTGGAATACCTCAAACAATCCTGCAACAAAGGCAGCCGGGCAATCATTATGTTAATGATAAGGGTTGAGCAGGCATGTAAAAGAAGGGCTTATTCTCCTTACCTTACATGAAAATATAACCTTATGCAATTTATCGCTGCTTTCTGGTGGGTATTCGTACTCCTCTTTATTATTTTCAGTGGCCTGGTCACTGTTAACCAGGGTACCATTGCTGTCATCACTTTATTTGGAAAATACCAGCGTGTTCTCAGGCCCGGGCTGAATTTCAAAATACCACTGATAGAGCAGGTATATAAAACTGTCAGCATTCAGAACCGTTCAGTAGAACTGGAGTTTCAGGCAGTAACGGTAGATCAGGCGAATGTGTATTTTAAAAGCATGCTGCTTTATTCTGTGATCAACCAGGACGAAGAAAGCATTAAAAATGTGGCTTTTAAATTCATCAGTGAGAAAGACCTGATGCAGGCGCTGATCAGGACGGTGGAAGGAAGTATCCGTGCTTTTGTGGCTACCAAGAAGCAGGCTGAGATATTATTGCTGCGGCGTGAAATTGTTGAGTTTGTAAAACAGCAGATCGATCATTCACTGGAAGAATGGGGCTATCATTTACAGGATCTTCAGATCAACGACATAACATTTGACCAGCAGATCATGGACAGTATGAGTAAAGTGGTGGCGAGCAATAACCTGAAGGCTGCCGCTGAAAATGAGGGCCAGGCTTTACTGATCACTAAAACAAAAGCTGCCGAAGCGGAAGGCAATGCTATTAAGATTGCAGCTGAAGCAGAAAGGGAAGCTGCCAAACTGCGCGGACAAGGGGTGGCTTTATTTCGTGAAGAAGTGGCAAAGGGCATGAGCCAGGCTGCAGAGCAGATGAAGCAGGCCAACCTGGATACCAATGTGATCCTGTTCAGTATGTGGACGGAAGCTATTAAAAATTTTGCCGAAGTAGGGAAAGGAAATGTCATCTTCCTGGATGGCAGTCCTGAAGGCATGGAAAGCAATATGCGCCAGATCATGGCGATGGTAAAGATGAAAGACCTCAAATGATCGATGTGCAAAAGCTTTCCTAAAAAAGGGGAACAGCACAATTTTATTCACAGCTACACTGTTCTTTCGCAGAAGCAGCTAATTTTAGCCTAATCATAAAACGATCAGCATGTTCTATCTTTTGCAGACAGATACTTTACAGAAAGCTGTTTCTGCCATACCTGCAGCTCCGGAAAAAATATCCATGTGGAGTTTACTGGAAAAGGGTGGTTGGATCATGTACCCACTGTACCTGTTGCTTGTAGTGGCCATCTTTGTTTTTGTGGAAAGGCTGCTGGCCATCAGGAAAGCCTCGCGTATTGAGGGCAATTTTATGAGTATTATCCGCGATAACATCATGACCGGGAATGTCTCAGCCGCCAGGAGTATGGCAAAAAATACCAATAATCCCGTTGCCAGAATGATCGATAAAGGCATCCAGCGGATTGGCAAGCCCATCGATGCCATTGAAAAAAGTATGGAAAATGTAGGCAAGCTGGAAATGTATAGTATGGAAAGGAACCTGAACATTCTGTCGCTCATTGCCGGTATTGCCCCTATGTTCGGCTTCCTCGGAACCATCGTGGGTATGGTGCAGTTGTTTTACGGTATCGCCTCAACTGGTGAATATACACTGAATACCATTGCCGGCGGTATCTATACGAAGATGATCACTTCGGCCACCGGCCTGATCATTGGCCTGATAGCGTATGTAGGTCATAATTTTCTCAGCACACAGATAGATAAAACAGCGAATAAGATGGAGGCTGCCAGTTCGGAGTTTATAGATATTCTGCAGGAGCCGACAAGATAAGGGGGTGAATTTCACTTTTTGAAACCCACAAACCATTAAGTTGATATGAATATCAGGAGCCGATTCAGAACACATCCGGAAATGCATACAGGGGCATTGAATGATATATTATTCATCCTGCTGTTGTTTTTCCTGATTGTTTCTACATTGGCCAATCCAAATGTGATCAAGGTTTCCAATCCCAAAGCAAAGAGCGATACCAAGTCAAAGCAGACTGTTGTGATTACTGTTGATAAAGACCAGCAATTATACCTCGGCTCTCAAAAAATAACATTTGACCAACTGGAACCTGAACTGAAGAACTTCCTTGCCAAAGAAACAGAAAAGCCGTCAGTAGTTATTAATGGCGATAGCACTTCACATTTAGGAACGGCTATTAAAGTAATGCAGGTAATCAAGAAATTGGGTGCAACACCTGTGATGGCGGTGGATAATTCCGGGAAGCAGTAGTAGATTAAAGTTAAAGTACACGAAGGGCTTTTACCATTCTGTCTTTCCCTTGTAAATCTTGGCGCAGTTCCGTTTGGTAGCCTTCCTGTTTAAACAATGCGGTCACATCTTCACCAAGCGCTTCATTGATTTCCATAAATACCATACCACTTGCAGTCAGATGTCTTTTGCCAAATGCAGCGATCTTCCTGTAAAAGAGCAATGCATCATTATCCGGTACAAACAATGCAAGCGCGGGCTCAAAGCCGAGCACGTGTTTCGCCATGGAGTTTTTTTCTGATTGCCTGATATAGGGCGGATTGCTCACGATCATATCAAACATTGGTAAGCTACTCCACTCGCTTTCATCAAGAAAGTCAAATTGAAGGAGTTGGATATCGGCATCCAGCGTATCTGCATTGCGTCGTGCTACCTGTAAAGCCCCTTCGCTTACATCAATCGAAGTAATGTTGGCCAGTGGCAATTTCTTTTTCAACGCAATGGGAATGCATCCGCTTCCCGTACCTATATCTAAAATATGCTTAACCTGCCTGCCTGGTGGGCAGACTCCCGGTTCCGTATGTCCGACAACCAATTCCACCAACTCTTCTGTCTCCGGTCTTGGGATCAGCGTGTTTTCATCTACATAAAACCTCATGCCTGCAAACCATGCTTCACCAAGCACATATTGAATAGGGCGGTGTTGGACCAATTGTTGGGAAAAGCTGTTTAATTGTGCAAGCTGTTCGGTCGTTAATAGCTGGTCTTTCGCCAGTAAACGGTTGATTCTCCCTTCGCCGGTAAGACGCTCCATCACCCAATCAGCAATGGTATTGGCTTCACGTTGATCGTATAACGTAACAAGCATGGACGCTAAGTTCTGCTGGGCCAATTGGATCGTCATGCTGCAATGTTAACACCATTTGGTTATTTTTGTCCATTCTCTTATGAGTAACATGGACGAGACATATATGCACCGGTGTATTGAGCTGGCCCGTTTGGGAACCGGTTCAGTTGCACCCAATCCGATGGTTGGCGCTGTGCTGGTATATGAGAACCAGATCATAGGAGAGGGCTGGCACGAGCAATATGGCCAGGCGCATGCAGAAGTCAATTGCATGAACAGTGTTAAACCGGCTGACCTGCCGCTTATCCAGGCAGCCACCCTCTATGTTTCCCTGGAGCCTTGTGCTCATTTTGGCAAAACACCGCCCTGTAGCGACCTCATTATTGAGAAAAAAATACCTAAAGTAGTGATCGGATGCCGCGACCCTTTCAAAGAGGTAGATGGCAAGGGGATAGAGAAATTAAAGAAAGCAGGCGTGCAGGTAATAACAGGCGTACTTGAAAAGGAGTGTAAAGCATTGAACAAAAGATTCTTTACTTTTCATACCCGTAAACGACCTTATGTGATTTTAAAATGGGCACAGACGGCCGACCATAAAATTGGATCCGGAACGCCCGAACGCTTGTTGATCAGTAATGAGTACTCCAATCAAATGGTGCACCAGTGGCGCAGCGAAGAAGCTGCTATATTGGTGGGTACCAATACGGCCCTGCTCGATGATCCTTCCCTAGATAACCGTTTGTGGAATGGCGGGAACCCGGTACGGATGGTGATTGATAAGCAATTAAAACTGCCTTTGTCATTGAAACTATTTAACCGGCAACAGAAAACCATTGTGTTCAATTACATGAAACAGGAAGAACAGCACAACCTGCTCTATCGTCAGTTGAACGAGGCAGATAACCTGGTATCACAAATCATAAAAGCCTGTTACCAGCTACAGCTGCTGAGCGTGATAGTAGAAGGTGGACGTCACCTGCTGCAAAGCTTTATTGATAATGGCACCTGGGATGAGGCCCGTATCATTACCAATCGCCAGCTCAATGTTATACATGGCCTGGATGCACCGCTGTTAACCGATGCGCATATGGTCAGTGAAGCAATCATGTCTACTGATATCATTGTGTGCTATACCAATACCCAACTGCATCAATAATCCAACAGCTCCCATGTTCTACCTGCTCGGCAGCATTATACTAACCAGTTACCTTACACTTGCACTCAAAGTATGCGAAAGGTACGGGGTGAGTATCTTCCAGGCGATTATCTTTAATTATATCACTTGCGTGATTACCGGATCGGTGGTCAATGGTTCGTTTCCACTCAATAGTGCATCAATCGGAACCCCGTGGTTTCGCTGGGCTTGTATCATGGGAGTCCTGTTTGTGTCTATTTTTAATATAGTAGGTATTACTGCACAAAAAATCAGCGTTGCCGTTGCTTCCGTTGCCAATAAGCTTTCATTGGTCATCCCTGTTGTGTTGTCTGTTTACCTGTATCATGAAACTTTGACCGGTTGGAAAACAGCCGGAGTGATACTTGCCCTGGGGGCAGTGGTCATGACCTGTTATGGCGGAAATCGAGAACCGTTAGCCCCCAATCCTCATTCAACCGGTAACCAATTTATTTTTTTGCTGCCGTTTGTGTTGTTCATAGGAAGCGGCCTGCTGGATTCATTGATCAACCACGTACAGAAAAATTATGTCACTGAGGAAAACAGGAACGCTTACCTTATCTGCGGATTTCTTTCGGCAGCAACCATTGGTACTGCTATCCTGTTAGTACAATACAGTATAAAACGACAGCAGTTTGCAGTAAAGAACATTATTGCGGGCATCAGTATCGGTATTCCCAATTATTTTTCCATCTGGTGCCTGATCAGGTTTTTAAAAATCAGCCCCTGGCAAAGCAGTGCCAGTATACCGGTGAACAATATGGGCATAGTATTGTTCAGTGCAGTAGCAGCCCGGGTTTTATTCAAAGAAAAATTAACAAAGATCAACTGGGCAGGCATTGCCCTTTCCTTGATCGCGATCTGGCTGATCGCTTTTGGAGACAGTTTATGATACAAGAAGATTATTACCAGACCATTGACAAGCCGGCAATGGCGGAATTTAAGGACAGGGGCAGTAAGTTTATTGCTTATGCGTATCCTGTTGAAACAGTTGATGCGTTTAAGCAACAGTTGCAGCAATTGAAGAAAGAGCATCCCAAAGCCGTACACCATTGTTTTGCCTACCGCCTCGGAGTAGACGGTAATCATTTCAGGATAAGCGATGACGGGGAACCAGGCGGCAGTGCAGGAAGGCCTATCCTTGGGCAAATAGACAGCAAAGAGCTGACCAATGTGGATGTTATTGTAGTACGTTATTTCGGCGGTACTTTACTCGGAGTGCCGGGATTGATCAACGCATACAAATCGGCAACTGCCATGGCCCTGCAATTAGTTCCTACTGTACAGAAATCAATTGAAGTAGCGTATGAATTGCAGTTCGATTACACACGCATGAATGAAGTGATGATGGTGGTAAAACAATCTGGGTGTACTGTAACAGGGCAGGAAATGCAATTGTTCTGCTTATTACGTATTGGCATACCTAAAGCAAGATTAGAAGAAGTACTATACCGGTTGCAAGACATGCATACGGTTGATGTCAAAAGAATTGTGTAGTCTTAAGCTTTCCCGGTTAAACGGTACGCATAGACTCCCACTATTTCCTTGATGAACCATGACCATTTCTTTAATAATGTGACGTCCGGGGTAATATAATCATTAAAGTCAAACCTGGATTCAATGACTTTGTAATCGCATGGATAGGCAATGAAGTCGAGACCTGCTTTTTTAAATACAACCTCAGCCCTTGGCATGTGTATAGCAGAAGTGATTAAAATAAAAGGGGGCTTTGAGTGCAATGAATCAAGGATATGTTTGCTGAATACAGCATTTTCGTAAGTGTTGCGCGATCTTGACTCAGTAATGATATCTCTTTCTTTTACACCATTTGCAATAAATTGTTCTTTTAGAAAATCAGCTTCGGGCGGCTCCCTTTGTAATAGGTTGCCTGTACCTCCACTCACCAGTATCTTCTTAATGATTCCTCTGTGGTAGAGGTTAGCTGTTTGTATAAAGCGGTCGGAAGCGTCCGTGAAAAATCCCCGATCATATTTATCATAGTTCGACAAACCGCCTAAAAGAATGCCGGTTTCGAATGTTGTTGCAGTGGACAGCGAATGTACCGGTGGCTGCCATATCTTCACTAATGAACGGTAGATAAAAGGATTGGTAAAAAGGATGGCGATCAGAACAACAGTGATCATCAGCCTTTTTTTTATCCGCGGTGATTTTGCCAACCACCTCCATATCAATAAAAAGGTAATCCAGCAGACAGGGAAAAGAAAAACGGATAAAAGCTTGGAAAGTATAAAAAACATTAGAGATTGGTTTTAAACCTGTTACTTACAATCAGTTCTTTGCTGCCTGGCGTATAGGTATAAAAACCTTCCCCGCTTTTGACTCCAAGTTTCCCGGCTGTTACCATATTCACCAATAAAGGGCAGGGAGCATATTTGGGATTGCCAAAACCCTCTTGTAAGACGTTCAATATACTCAGGCAAACATCCAGCCCGATAAAGTCGGCCAATTGCAGCGGCCCCATCGGGTGTGCCATACCGAGTTTCATAATGGTATCTATTGCTTCCACACCTGCTATGCCTTCATAAAGACTGCAGATGGCCTCATTGATCATGGGCATCAGTATTTTGTTGGCAATGAAACCCGGGTAATCATTTACCACGCAAGGTATTTTGCCCAATTGTTTGCTGAGTGCAACGATGGCAGCTGTTATTTCTGCAGTTGTTGCATAACCATTGATGATCTCTACCAGTTTCATTACAGGTACCGGGTTCATAAAATGCATGCCGATGACCTGCTCCGGTCTTTTGGTTGCAGCAGCTATTTTGGTAATGGAAATAGAAGAAGTATTACTGGCCAGGATGGCTCCCGGAGGTGCGGCTTCGTCTAACTGCCTGAATATCTTTAGCTTCAGCTCTGTATTTTCCGTTGCAGCCTCCACCACCAGGTCTGCATGGGCTACACCTGTTACGATATTAGTATCAGTGATAAGGTTGGCGAGGGCGGCTTGTTTTTGCGCAACTGTAACAGATCCTTTTGCTATCTGCCGGTCAAAATTGGTATGGATTGCCTGGATGGCTTTCTCTAATTGTGCCGCATTTACATCTACCAGGGTAACCTTGAAACCGCTTAGAGCAAATACATGCGCAATCCCGTTCCCCATAGTGCCTGCGCCGATAACAGCGATAGTTTTCAATGACATAAATTAGTATTTGGAAAAGAATGTCTGATTTGGTGATGTCTGATGTCTGATTTGGTGATTGCTGATATTAAGCAAATCAGCGATCACCAAATCAGGCATCAGCAATATACTGCTATTTCTTTTTCTTGAAGTCGCCCCTCTTCCAGGCCTGGATAAACTCAGCCCAGGCTGCCGGGTTCAGGATATTCATAGGAGGAACCTGGCCGGAATAATAAGCCTTACTGGCTTGCTGGCGCAGTTGATAATTAACAGCTTCTCTTCCATCTGCAGGCAGGCTGTTGAGCAGTATCCGCCTTTGTGCTTCGTCTGTATTTTTGCGGGCCGTTTCATAAAGGTCGTCCGGCACATTATTATTGACGAAATCCCGTTCAAATTGCTCTCTTGTAGGCCTCGGCTTTAAAATGGTGGCAGGGAGGTAAGCAGTATCGCTGACCAATAATTGGATAACGCTATATTGATTTTCTGCCAGGTTCCTGGGTATTTCAATGCTTCGGTTTTTAAACCCGATGCTCGAAAAAGTGATCCTGTCGCCCTTCAATACTGCAATAGAAAATACCCCATCAACACTGGTAATGGTACCCCGTCCTTTGCCTTCTACAATGACACTGGCAGAAGGGATGCCCCTTAAGCTGTCGGCCGTCATTACCACGCCATATAACTGAACAACAGAATCGCGGTAAGGATTTACCTGTGAATAGCCTTTTTGAAGGGTAAATAATGCAGCAATAATTAAAAAGTATCGTAAAAATTTCTTCATCCGCGTAAAAATACAAAGCCTTTGTACCAAAAATGAACTGCTATCGCTTCTTCTTTGTTTAAAACGATATGATTTACGACAAAGTAAGGCTGCAAGCGGTTAACTTTGCAACCTGATTTCTTTTTTAACAAAAACTTGCGTGATGACAGAAGAAGTTATTTTGAAGGCGCTGAGCAATGTACAGGAGCCCGACCTGGGCAAGGATCTTGTAACACTGAATATGGTAAAAGATATCAATATATCTGGTAATGATGTCAGTTTTACCATTGTATTAACCACGCCGGCTTGTCCCATGAAAGATATGATGCGCACTGCCTGTGAGAATGCAGTAAAGTTGCTGGTGAACAAAGTGGCCAATGTAAAAGTGAATTTCACTGCCCATACCTCTACCACACGTAAAGACAACCAGCAGGTATTGGCGGGTGTTAAAAATATTATTGCAGTAGTAAGTGGTAAAGGGGGTGTTGGCAAGAGTACCATTGCAGCCAATCTTGCATTGGCGCTGGCAGAAGGCGGAGCCTCCGTGGGATTGATGGATGCCGATATTTACGGTCCCAGTGTTCCTATCATGTTTGGCGTCAGGGGCGAACGGCCCATGATGAAAGAGAAGAATGGTAAAGGCATGATTGTGCCACTGGAAAAATATGGCATCCGTTTAATGAGCATCGGATTATTGGTGGATGAAAAAAATGCAGTTGTATGGCGTGGGCCAATGGCCAGTAGCGCTATCCGCCAGTTTGTGACTGATGTTGATTGGGGCGAGCTGGATTACCTGGTGATAGACATGCCGCCCGGTACCGGTGATATTCACCTGACATTGATGCAAACTGTTCCGGTAACAGGTGTGGTGATCGTGACAACTCCCCAGAATGTGGCATTGGCAGATGCCAAGAAAGGTATCGCCATGTTTGGTCAGGCGCAGATCAATGTGCCTATTATCGGACTGGTGGAAAACATGGCTTATTTTACCCCGGCAGAATTACCCGATAACAAATATTATCTCTTTGGCAAAGAAGGTGGCAAACGCCTGGCCGATGAATATGACCTGCCCTTCCTTGGGCAGGTACCCCTGGTACAGAGTATACGGGAAGGGGGCGACAGTGGCATTCCGGCAATGGTGGGAGAGGATCCGGTGAGTCAGCAGGCGTTCCGCGATTTTACTGCTACAGCTGTGAGAAATATTGCCATACGCAATGCCAATATGCCCAGGACAAAGTCAGTCGATGTAATCGCATAACTTCGTCACATGTATAACCTCCCTTATTACAAAGAAAAGAATGTGGAAGTTGTGCTTGATTTCATGAAGCAACATCCTTTTGCCATGCTAATCGGGGCAAATGCGCAACAGCAACCGGTGGCCACACAGGTACCGGTATTGCTGAAAGAAAAAGATGGTCAGTTGTTCCTGCAGGGGCATATCATGAAGCAAACCGATCATCACATGGCTTTTGAAACAAACAGCCATGCACTGGTTGTCTTTACAGGCCCGCATGCCTATGTAAGTGCCAGCTGGTATCACAACCCGCAACAGGCATCTACCTGGAATTATATGACGGTACATGCCAAAGGAACACTTCGTTTCCTGGATGATGTACAGCTGCAATTGATCCTGGTCGAACTGACCAGCTATTTTGAACACAATCCATCCTCTCCGTCATTATACAAAGAGCTGTCGCCCGATTATATTACCCGGTTATCCAAAGCCATTATTGCCTTTGAGATAGCGATAACAGACATTGAACACGTTTTCAAATTAAGCCAGAACAGGGACCAGCAGAGCTTTGAAAACATAGTGTACAAACTGCAACACGGCGATGCCGCATCGAATGAAGTAGCAGCAGAGATGCTCAAAAGAAAAAACCAGCTTTTTGGATCTTAGTTCACTGACTAAATCCATTTTTACTCCTCTTTCGTAGATGTTCCTGTAACCAGATTAAACAACTTATTCTAAAAACAGACTTGTATGAAAAAAATCGCTTTCCTGCTGTTCTCAGCAGTTGTAATGAATGCAGCAATGGCGCAGCATACGGAGAAAACAGTAATGGTTGGAGGGGCTGCCATGTATCCATCTAAAAACATAGTGGATAATGCAGTGAACTCTAAAGACCATACTACACTGGTAGCTGCTGTAAAAGCGGCGGGCCTGGTGGAAACACTGCAAAGCGCCGGCCCCTTCACCGTATTTGCACCCACCAATGAAGCATTCGATAAGCTTCCACAGGGAACAGTGGAAACACTTGTAAAACCTGAGAACAAAGCAATGCTGACCAAAATACTTACGTATCATGTTGTGGCCGGCAGATGGAATGCCAAAGCTATTGCCAGACTGATTAAAGAAGGTAACGGTACAGCTGTTATTAAAACGGTTCAGGGTGGTACGTTAAAAGCATGGATGAAAGGAAACAAACTGATGCTCACCGATGAGAAAGGTGGTATGTCAACCGTAACAATTAAAGATGTCTATCAAAGCAATGGTGTGATCCATGTGATAGATACGGTGGTAATGCCTTCTTAACATAAAACAGCAACTGATGTGAACCGGTGTTATTCCTAACACCGGTTTTTTTATGCACCTTTGCCGGATTACCCGTATGAAAAAAATAATCATCACACTCGACGGCTTCTCCTCCTGCGGTAAAAGCACACTGGCCCGGCAATTGGCTAATGAGCTGAACTATGTTTTTATTGATAGCGGTGCGATGTATCGCGCTATTACTTTATATTTCCTTCGGCAGCATGTGAACTGGCAACAGGCTGCAGCAGTTAAAAAAGCACTATCGGAGGTTAATCTCGAATTTCAATACAATCACAATACAGGCATCAGCGATATGTACCTGAACGATGAGAATGTGGAAGCGCTTATACGGGATATGCTGGTAAGCGAAAATGTAAGTGCGGTATCTGCCATCAAAGAAGTAAGGGAATTTGCGGTAGCGCAGCAGCAGCAGATGGGAGTGAAGAAGGGTATTGTGATGGATGGGCGTGACATCGGCACTGCCGTATTTCCCCATGCAGAACTGAAAATATTTGTTACGGCCGATCCGGCCGTAAGGGTGGAAAGAAGGTTTAAGGAGTTATATGAAAAGAATCCTAATATTACGGTGGAAGAGGTGAAAAGTAACCTTGAGATGCGCGATTATATTGATAGTAACCGGGAATTTAGCCCCCTGCGACAAGCTAAAGATGCGATTGTTTTGGATAACAGTAACCTGACACGCGAAGAACAGCTGCAAATTGCCCTTAGCTGGGCACGGGAACGGATGCGATAAAATTTTTATTAAGGAAATGTTATTTTATCACTGTTTCTTCCTTATTTTGCCAAAAAAAAGGGTCATTCCGTGGAAACGGAACGACCTCTACGATTGCTTGCCATACGAAAATTCTTAATGTATCTTACGCGATACTTGCTGTATATTTTGAACTGCTGTTATTGCAGTGTGCCTTCGATTGTTTGCTTCTCTAACGGTTGCTTGCTGTATGTTTTCCCGTCTCTCGCTTTATTCTTACACAAATGTATAGTAGCGCCTGACATTATAAAAAACAAGTTTACAATGGTTTTATTATGCTGAAAAGTGGTTTTTTTGCCAAAAACCCTCGCCAGCATTGCGTTTCTGGTAAAAAAGTTTATGATGCCCAACCGTTCAACTGACCCTTTATTTCAATTGGTAAGATCCCTTCAAAAGTCAGAAAAAAGGAATTTTAAGCTTTATATCAAAAGGAGTTCGGCAAAAGAAGACCTGAAAATCATCCAGTTATTCGACGCATTAGACAAACTGCCGGATTACGATGAGAAATTATTGCTGAAAAAGCTCCCCTCCGTAGAGAAACCGCAGTTAGCCAATCTTAAAACGCACTTATACAAGCAACTGCTGGCCAGCCTGCGCCTGTTGAAAAGCACAGAAAGTATTGACCTGCAATTGCATGAACAGCTCGATCATGCCCGTATCCTTTATAACAAGGGCCTTTATCATCAAAGCCTGAAGATATTAGACAAAGTAAAGGATATGGCTATCAGTTATAACCAGGACAGCTTCCTCATACAGGTGATCTCATTGGAGAAGAAAATAGAAACACTGCACATTACCAGAAGTATGCAGGACAGGGCAGAACTGCTCACAGCCCAGGCCAATGAAGTGAATGAAAAAAGGAAGATGATTACGCAGTTGTCCAATCTTGCATTGCAATTGTACAGCTGGTATGTTAAGAACGGGCACGCACGCAATGAAACAGATGAGGCCGGCATTAAGCAATTCTTTAAAGAGAACCTTCCGTCCAACGCGTGGTCGCTCACGGGTTTTTATGAACGTTTATACCTGTGCCAGAGTTATTGCTGGTATGCGTTTATACGACAGGACTTCATCATGTATTATCGTTACAGCCAGAAGTGGATTGACCTGTTTGATGAACAGGAACTGATGATTGCGGTGGAAACAGGTCATTATGTCAAGGGTTTGCATAACCTGTTGAATGCCCATTTCGACCTTAGGAATTTTGAACAGTTTCAAATAATACTGAAAAGGTTTGAAGATTTTGCCCAAACGCCTGTTGCCAATCAGCACGATATTTTCAGGGTGCATACTTTCATTTATATCAATAGTGCCAAAATAAACTGGCATTTGATGACGGGAACGTTTAAAGAAGGATTACCTCTTGTACCTTATATTGAAGGGAAGCTGGAAGAATATGCATTATACATAGACAAGCACCGCATCCTGGTATTCAATTACAAGATTGCCAGCCTGTTTTTTGGGAATGGCGATTATGAAACTTCAATCGACTATCTCCGCAGAATCATCAATGATCATGTAGACCTTCGAAATGACCTGCAATGCTATGCACGCCTGTTACACATGATGGCGCATTACGAACTGGGTAACCTGGAATTGATCGAAAGTTCATTGATCCGCTCTGTGTACCGCTACATGGCAAGAATGGAGAACCTGACAGTAATAGAAGAGGAGATGTTCAAATTCCTGCGCCATTCTTTTCACCGGCCTGCGCGCCAGTTGAAACAGGAACTGAAGGATTTCCTGTACACCATCAAAAGATTTGAAAAGAGCCGCTTTGAAACCCGTGCCTTCGCTTACCTGGATGTGATCTCATGGGTGGAAAGTAAAGTGTACGAGAAGCCAATGAGTACGATTATTCATGATAAATACCTGCAGAACAAACGAAGAGGAGTATTAAGTAATAATTAGCGCTTAATGTGACGCTACTTTCAATCCAACGACAGAGCAGATCAATGTAGTGATGAAGAATAACCGCCAGAAACCAACAGGTTCCTTAAAAATAATGATGCCAATAAGCACGGTGCCAATCGCACCAATGCCTGTCCATACAGCATAAGCAGTACCAATAGGCAATGTTTGCGTGGCTTTGTACAACAGGTACATGCTTGCAGTGAGGCTAACAAAAAAACCAGTCATCCACCAGGCGGCGGCAGCCCCGGTTGTTTCTTTCGCTTTGGCAAGACAGCTTGCAAAGCCTACTTCAAAAATCCCGGCAATAATCAGTAAGATCCAGTTCATAAGGCTAATTATTATTTACCAGTTCGCGCAGCGCGATGTTGAGAAAGTTGGGTAATACGTGGTTGTATGTCCACAATATCTTATCAGGGTCCTGCAACTGTTCAACCATGCTCTGCCATTTGGCTTCGCCGTGGTTGGCAATAACGGTTTGTTTCTTGTCCTCTCTTTGCAGGTACATGCTCATGCCTGTTGCATCGGCTTCCGGGTGGAACTGTGTGCCAAAGAAATGATCATTGAAGCGGACGCTCATAATGGCCCGTTCATAAGGTACATGTGGTCTTTTCTTTTCAATGGCTAAGATGGTGGCGCCTATTTCTTCAAGGCGGGTATGATCGGGTTTGATAACCTGGTAATCGCGGCTGTCAACACTGTAAAAGGGGTCGTGCAGTCCATCGAATACGGGTTCTTTTTTCCCCTCTCGCAGCATGTGCACAGGGAATACACCAAATGCAGTTGAATTGCGTTTGCATACAGTGGCAATATGGTAATACCTGCAGGCCAGCTGAAAGCTGTGGCAAATAAAGAATACATGTTTTTTTGAGAGATTAGACTGTTGTTTATTCCAGGTATCAATGCTTTGCAACCAGTTAAAATAGTGTTGCTCCCATTCGGTTCCCTGGCTGTCTACCGGAGAACCGGGCCCGCCACTGGAGATGTAAATATCATAGGAAGTATCCGGCACTGCCAGTTGTTGTCTTACGTCAAACTCGTCATAACTGACATCCAGCCCATTCACATTGCCCCATTGGTTAATGATCTCCCTGATACAACGCATACCCTGGTTAGGTTCTCCGGCGTATAGGTCGAGAATGGCTATTTTAATACTGATATGTTTACCTGCGTGCATAAAGCTGCAAATGTAAACAGGAATGGGGAATTAAGCACTTGGAATCGATATGTCAGCTCCAAATGCTTAATTCCCAAATTTTTACAAATAGGAAAGATTTGTTTTTGGTGTTAGCGCAAGCAAAGTCTGGTACATTAACCTGATAGTCTCTTCAATATCATGCTTATGCAGCATTTCAACGGTTGTATGCATGTACCTTAAAGGAATTGATATGAGTACAGAAGGGCATCCGTCATTGGCATAAGCAAAGCTATCAGTATCAGTGCCGGTACTGCGGCTGAGTGTACGGAACTGGACGGGTATTTTATTTTTTTCGGCAACGTCTTCCACCAGTTTCAGCAATTTGTTGTGGATGGCGGGAGCGTAGGCGAGGGAAGGGCCTTTACCACACTGGATATCGCCTTCTATGATCTTGTTGATCATGGGCGTGCTGGTATCGTGGGTTACGTCGGTAATGATGGCAATATCAGGCTTGATCCTGCGGGCAATCATTTCAGCGCCACGCAGGCCAATTTCTTCCTGTACGGCATTAACAACATATAGTTTAAACGGGAGTTTCTTTTTGTTTTCCTGGAGCAGGCGTGCTACTTCGGCTATCATAAACCCGCCAACCCGGTTGTCAAAAGCACGGCCAATGTAAAAATCATGCGCTAATTCATCAAACCCTTCTTCATAGGTAACCACTGCACCAATATGTATGCCTAATGCTTCTGCTTCTTTCTTATTGCGGGCGCCGCAATCAAGGCAGAGATTGTCTACTTTGGGTTGCTGCTCTTTTTGATCTGCATTGCCTAAACGGGTATGAATAGCCGGCCATCCGAATACGGCTTTAACCGGCCCCTTCTTTCCATGGATCCATACGCGTTTAGCGGGTGCTATCTGGTGGTCTACGCCCCCATTGCGCTTGAGGTAAATGAGCCCCTGGTCATTGATATAATTCACAAACCAACTGATCTCATCGGCATGCGCTTCTATGACTACTTTAAAGGGTGCATCGGGATTGATGACACCAACCGCAGTGCCATAAGGATCAGTGAAAATAGTGTCAACATAAGGCCTGATATAATCCAGCCATACTTTTTGTCCGCCACTTTCAAAACCAACAGGAGAGGGTGTATTGATGTAGTTCTTTAAAAAAGCCAGCGACTTATCTGTCAGGATCGATATTGCTTTCGCTTTTGTCTTTGTCGTTTTTTTTGTTGCCATAGTTATTTATTTATAAGTGTCATTCCAATGGTTCCGCAAATTGCTTTTGCCAGCATCAGGCCGTCAATGATTGCAAGATAGTAGAGAATACTTTTACGGCGCTTCATTGACAGGGCAACAATTATCAACAATACAAAAGGAATGGTGTTGATTACAATGCGCCAAAACGGAAATTGCTGTACCACGGCATAGACGAGAAATGTGCCCAGCCCAACGATGCTGAGAGGCATGATGATGTAGAAAATGGTTCGCCGCAGCCCTATTCTTACCACAAAAGTCTTCAGTTGCTGGTTATGATCAGCTGCATAGTCTTTAAAATCGAACATAATGCAGAGGATGGTAATGAACATGAAATTTTTGATAAAGAGTAGTATGTTAAAGAGTTGCGGTTTGTAAGGAACATCTGTTTCGATGCTTTTAAAGAGAACAGGATATACCGTGACAGTTCCCGCCCACACAAAACCAATCACAAAAGGTTTGAACCAGCCGTGTTTCCGGAGGCTGTGAGTGCTTTTAAAAGGTGCGGCGCTGCCATAATACAGTGCTGCCATAATGGGGAAAATACCTATTCCGGTCCATTGCCATACAGTGGCTTTTACCATACGTGAACCAAAATGGTACAATAAAATACCTGAGCAGGTTATTACGAGTGTTGTTAAAAAAAGTTGCGACCAACGCACAAACCCCTGGTTGTAAGCATACCACAAAGCCCTTTTATTAGTGGTATTGGTAGTGGTCTCCGCAATGTAGGCATGTGTATAATACAGTACGGTTGCTGCAAATACCAGTATGTAATAAGCCAGGCTATTCAGCGCATAATGCTGCTGCAGGCTGGCTTCTACAGACAGCGCCACCGCACAGATACCATAGAAATAGTTGCCGAAAAAAAGAGGATATGATATGTTGGACTGTAACTTTTTGATCACCTGCTTTATAGTCTATGATCCATTGCCTGTGGTCTATAGGGCTACTTAAGAAAAACAATATCTGGCGACACCACTGTATCACTCACATTTTTGGCATTATCCCTGATCCAGAATTTAAAGTAACAGGTGTCGTTTTTACTGCATCTGGGCAATACGGTATAATTTGAACCAGGAATGATACTGGTGCTATAACCCAGTTCAATGGTACCTTTCAGGTTGGGAGTGGGTGTAAACGTGGGGACCCTGAGACTGTCTGTAAAGTTAGTAGAAGCACAGCTGCTGGTACGCGTTATTTTCTGTACCCAGATCTTGTCCTGCAGGTCTCCTTCCTTATCGGTAAACTCAATATTAAAAATAACGATCTGTGAATTGCCAAAAGTGGTACCGTTGACACTTTTGAAAGTTAATTTGGGACGGGTGTTATAGGTATCTTTGTTGCATGACAGTGCGATCAGGGTAATGGCGGTTAATATCAGTGCTTTTGTCTTCATTCGCTGTGCTTTCCGTTCAAATTTAGTTAAAACATTACAATACATGGGTGTGTTACCATTTGATGTTAACAATATTTTCTCTGTTTCTGCCAATGAATTTGACTCGCTCTGCCTGGATGTCTTTCGTTTTCAATACCAGTATAATAAGGTTTACCGTGCCTGGTGCGATCTGACCGTCTCTTCCGTTACATCTATCAGGACACCGGAACAGATACCTGCGTTGCCTGTTTCCTTTTTCAAAACGCACCGGGTGGTGACCACCGATTTTGAGACGGATATTTTTTTTGAAAGCAGCGGTACCACACAGACGATCAATAGCAGGCACTGGGTGAAGGACATAGGCATATACCGGCAGAGTTTTATCCGTGCATTTGAACTGTTTTATGGCCCTGTTAATAATTGGTGCATCGTTGGCCTGTTGCCGGCATACTTAGAGCGCCAACACTCTTCACTGGTCATGATGGTTGATGAGCTGGTGCAGCTGAGTGGGCATCCGAACAGCGGTTTTTACCTTTATGAACACCAGCAGTTAGCTGACCTGCTTCAGCGTCTTGAGAAAGAAGCACAGCCCACTTTACTGATCGGTGTCACATTTGGCCTGTTGGATTTTGCTGAAGCTTTTCCCACGCAACTGAAGCATACCATCGTAATGGAAACGGGGGGAATGAAAGGCCGCCGCAAAGAAATGACCCGTGCCGAAGTGCATGGATTGTTGGAGCGGGGATTAGGGGTTGATAAGGTACATGCCGAATATGGCATGACCGAGTTGCTTAGCCAGGCCTATTCCCGGGGGGATGGTCGTTTTCGCTGCCCTCCCTGGATGAAAGTATTGGTAAGGGATGAAGAAGATCCCTTAGCAGTGCGTAGCAGTGGAAGGGGCTTATTGCAGGTAATTGACCTTGCCAATATTTACAGCAGCGCTTTTATTGCTGTAGAGGATGTGGGAATAGTATATGAAGATGGCAGCTTTGAAGTATGGGGAAGATTAGACAACAGCGATATCAGGGGGTGCAGTCTGTTAGTGGTTTAAAAAGGGCGACTTTCTTTTGGCAGTTCCATCCCTTTGCTATTATATTTGCACCCCTGAACGTGATTGCCCAGGTGGCGAAATTGGTAGACGCACTGTGTTCAGGTCGCAGCGTTCGCAAGGATGTGCTGGTTCGAATCCAGTCCTGGGCACCACTTAAATATAAAACCCCTACAAATGATTATTTGTAAGGGTTTTATATTTTCAGCGGATATTAGTTTATTAATAACCCGTGTTCTGTGGAAAGGAGGCAGCACCTCCTTCGGTAAGGTCTATCTGGCTTTGTGGTATGGGGCGCAGTACATGGAAATCTTTGATATTAGGAGCTGCTTCCGGATTGTATTTCTTTACCCTTTCAAGCAATTTGCCTGTCCTGGTCAAATCAAACCAGCGTAGCTGTTCACCTAATAATTCCCTATCCCTTTCATCCAGGATAAAATCAATATTCAGGTCGGTTGGGAGGATTTCCATCAATA
The DNA here is from genome assembly GCA_041856175.1 of Sediminibacterium sp. GTDB lineage: Bacteria > Bacteroidota > Bacteroidia > Chitinophagales > Chitinophagaceae > Sediminibacterium. The sequence continues at coordinate 4,908 of JBHAFM010000083.1, read as the reverse complement.
GTTCTTTACCGGGATAGGCGGCTCTTCTTCGCACTTTATTTACATAACCTGCGGCATCCACAAGATTTCCGGTATACATGGAAGCTTCCGCTGCAATCAGGTAGGTTTCGGCCAGTCGGAACGCCAGGAACTTCCTTGATCCCGCTTCCGTTGTTTTATCAGGGCGCAGTGGGTCTAAAAATTTCACAAGGGTCGGAAATAATTTCTGCGTGTACCTGCTTGGTGTGATCACCTGGTAATTCTTGCTGGCGATAACACTTGCGGGCAGTTCAATACCAGGCAGCCAGATGGCGGTATCACCCGATGCCAATGTAACTGATCTTCCATTGATCGTATAGGTACCAGGTTTATTGCAATAAAATACGGTTTTGAAATTCTTGTCATATCGTGAGTCATTGTTGCGATCCCATAAGCCCAGTGTGAAATCGGTGGGCCTGAAGCGTTTAAAAGGGCGCCCATTTGCCACATCACGCTGCATGCCTGGCTGTACATCATACTCCATCAGGAAATATAAATGCGCACTGTTTCCCGTGCTATTGGTCAGCGGGTCGCTGGTGTACTGCACAGACCAGATCACTTCATCATTGATCTCCCCTGCGCCTTGCTCGAATACCTTGCCATAATCCGGCAACAGGCGGAAATTATAGTTGTTGATCACATTCTTGGCATACTGGGCTGCCTTGGCATAGTCATCGGGCGCGCTGGCAGCTGATGTGGCTTTTGTCAAATACACTTTTGCAAGCAGGTGTTCAGCTGCTGCTTTAGTGGCCCGGCCATAATCCGTTTTCTTGATATCCGGTTCCAATTTTGTGATGGCAAATTCGAGGTCGGCAATGATCGCTTTGTACACATCGGCAACTGGCGCCCTGCTTGCTTTAGATGTTACAGCTGTGTTCTCTTGCAGGGTAAGATGAACAGGCCCAAACATCTGCACCAGGATAAAATAATATTGTGCCCTGAGAAAACGGGCTTCAGCTACGCGTTTATCCTTTAATACAGGATCGAGGCCCGGAATTTTATCTGCACGGGTCACAACTGCATTGGCGGTATTGATCGCTTTATAGAATTCATTCCACACATCTGTAATAAAGCCGGTACGGGCATCCAGTTGTGAAGTATAGTCATTCACAAACTTCCAGCTTCCGTCAGAGCCACGGGTATACGTATCAGTTCCGAAAACAGTTAAAGTCATACCTCTTTCTGTTCCATAAAAATTACGGAGAGAGGAGTAGGTTGCTTTTACTGCATCTTCGAAACCTGCTTTGGTATTCATGTACTGATCATTCACAGTTGATACCAGTTGTTCATCCAATAACTTCTTACAGGAAGAAACTGCAAGCAGGGTAAAACAAAGTATAATAAGATTTATTTTTTTCATACGGGTTGATTTGTAGTGGTTGTCGGAACTCATTTTACAATGAAGCATTGTATTCATTTAAAATTTAGCATTGATTCCAAAAGTAAACAAGCTGGTGGCAGGAGTATCTCCATTCAATTCTCTGTTTCCTTCCGGATCAATTCCTTTGTATTTACTTCTGTAAGTAGCAAAAATGAAAGGTTGCTGCACATTCAGGTAGACCCGCAGAGATTTCATCTTCATTTTCTCGGCTATTTCTTTGTTGAAATTATAACCCAATGAAACATTCCTGACTTTCACAAATGAGCCATCGAAATAAGAAAGTGTTGATCCGTAAATAGGGAATTCCTGGTTCTGGTTAGGTCTTGGAAAATCATTCGTAGGATTATTGGGCGTCCAGTAATTAATATTCAGGTTGTTATAACGGCCAAACAACTGGTTATTATTATCATGGAAACGGCTGCGGATCATAGACCCAATACGCGCATAGATGAACACAGACAGGTCGAATCCTTTGTACTCAAACCGGTTGGTGATACCGCCGGACCATTTGGGTACATCAGTGCCAAGAATAATTCTGTCGTCAGAAGTGATTTTGCCATCTCCATTCTGATCCTTTACCCTGATTTCCCCTGGCTTTTGAAAAAATGTTGCTGCCAAGGTCTTATCCGCAGTTTGCCAGATACCTATTTTCTGGTAATCATAATAAACAGTAAGTGGTTGTCCAATAAACCATGCATTCCCTATGTCATCCTTTTTGCCATTATATAATTCCACAATCTCTTCTTTATTGGCAAATACATTGAAATCTGTGGTCCATTTAAAACCATTGCGGTTCCGGATATTAACTGTAGAAAGGTTGACTTCTATACCCTGGTTGCGGGTGGCTCCGATATTTTCTGTAATACTGGTAAAACCACCGGTGATTGGCAATTGTCTGGATAAAAGCAGGTCCCTTGTATTGGTTCTGTACATTTCAATGGAACCATAGATGCGGTTATTGAACAGGCTAAAATCCACACCGATATTTGTTGTGGCAGATTTCTCCCATTTCAAATTAGGGTTGGGGATTTCATTCGGACGATAACCAAAGGCGCCGGCGGTTCCAAACGCGTAAGTGGTTCTTGCTAAAGATCCCTGTGTTTGGTAAGGACGGATAGCCTGGTTACCTGTATTACCATAACTGGCCCTTAACTTCAGTTTGTCTATAAATGCAACATGACTCATAAAATCTTCGCTGGAAATATTCCATCCCAATGCAATAGATGGGAAGAAGCTGTATTGATTCCCGATAGCTAAACGGGATGATCCATCCAACCTGCCTGTTAAAGTAAGCAGGTATTTTTCTTTCAGTCCATAATTGACCCTTCCCATAAATGATTGCAGGCCCCATTGGGTCAGATTGCTACCCACTCCATCCACAATGGTTGCAGCACCAATATTATAAAAAGACTGCTGTTCAGCAGGCACACCAAGCACCCTGGCATCATAATATTCATCCCTGTTAGATTGTATGGCATGTAAAGCAGTGATGTCGAGTGAATGAATGTCCCTGAATACTTTTTTATAGCTCAGGATATTTTCCAGGGTATAATTGAAGTTGGAAGAATTCTGGGTCCGGGCGGTAGGCGTTCCGCCTCTGCGGGCATTGGTTTGACTACCTGTAAATTGACCATATCGTTCATTGGTGAAATCAGGACCGAAGTTCAGCCGGTAGGTCAGACCTTTGGCAATTTTAACTTCTGTATAAAGGCTGGTAAAGGCCCGTATTCTTCTTTTCTCATCAACAATGGCGCCCGGAACAATTTCGGCCAGGGGGTTGGTGCGTAATCCATCTGTTGTAGGGAGAAAAATGAGGTTTCCGTTACTATCGTAAGGAACGCCCAGCGGATTTTCCTGCAGGGCGCCGCCTATCGGATTAAAATTCTCTCCGTTCCGGATGCTGTTGGCGATGAGGATAGAAGTCCCAACTTTTATAAAGTTATTGATCTGGTGGTCTACATTCAAACGAAGTGTATACCTGGTAAAATCCTGGTTATAGACAATTCCCTTTTCATTAAAAACATTGGCAGAAATGCTAAACTGCGTTTTTTCGGTCCCGCCCATGATGCCAATCTGGTGACTTTGCTGCAGGCTGTTACGAAGCAGTAATGTCTGGTAATCGGTCGTGCGGCCGAGTTTGATGGATTCTAATTCAACTGCCTCGAATAATTTTTTGTCGGCATCATCTGTAGCAATATCGGGGTAATTTCCGGTAGCGCGGCGGGATTCTCTTTTGAATTCTGCAAACTGCGGTCCGTTCATCATGTCAATTCTTCCCAGCGATCTGGAAAGACCAACATAAGCATCATAGCTGACAACAGTTTTTCCGTTTTTTCCTCTTTTAGTAGAAATAATAATGACACCGTTGGCGCCACGGGATCCGTAGATAGCCGTTGCAGATGCATCTTTTAATACCTCTATCGATTCTATATCCTGCGGATTGATATCTCCAATGCCGCCACCCAATGGTATGCCATCCACTACATATAATGGATCATTGCCGGCATTGAAAGAGCGCCTTCCGCGTATGGTTACTTTCGGTTCTGAGCCTGGCCTGTTACTGGAGTTAATAACATCCATACCCGCAACCCTTCCCTGTAAGGCTTGTTGTGTGCTGGAAATGGGCAGCTCTGAAACCTCTTTTGCAGAGATGGAAGAAATGGCTCCGGTCAGCTGGCTCTTTCGCTGGGTTCCGTATCCTACTACTACCACATCCTTTAGTCCATTGTCAGTTTCCTTGAGTTGAACATTGAATACCGTTCCGTTTTTGATTTCTATTTCTTTTTTTTCATATCCAACATAGGATAATACAAGGATTCCGGTCGAGTTTGCCGGTACAGTGACAGAAAAGAGCCCACTGGCATCACTTGTGGAATAAATCTTGGTGCCCTTTACATTAATGGTAGCGCCATTAATAGACGACCCAGTGGGGCCGGTAACTTTTCCCGAAACTTTTTGCTGGGCCCAGGAGACGTTAAAAGTTAAGAGCATTAAAATAGCTAAGCAGGTTTTTTGGAAACGCATGGCATGCAATTAGATAGTTAGGTAAAATGATAAAGATTTCAACGCCGGTACAACAAACAATACTTCAACCAGGTTTAGTAACCTGTTCGTTGCAGAGCGTTATATCTTTTGTGAAGTTTAAAAAAATCAGTCATTAAATGGCTACTTTTCTACGCAAACGTTTCCGGAAAGGGTTTCGGAGCATTTTTAGTGTTTCGGATTTGCTGCGGCAGGGGAGTAGGGAAATGGGCAATATGATACTATCAGGATTTGCAATAGTCTTCCAGTTTTTTGAGATTATTGATCTTTACTCCGCGCTTATTCAGCGAGAGTGCTTCTTCGGCAACCATTTCATTCATGATCCTGAATAAGGTTTCGTAAGTAGTTCCGGTATAAGAGGAGAGATCCTGCCTCGAGAGTTCTATATCAATGAATCCTTCAGCCGTGGTGCCAAATCGTTCATTCAGGACCAATAATGCGTTCGCGATCCTTCCCTTTGTATTCAT
>JBHAFM010000082.1:0-8146 GCA_041856175.1 Sediminibacterium sp. | reverse complement strand
TGATCACGGGAAGGCCAGGACTGAGAAGCTGGCCGGTATTGCCATTAAGATAGGCAGGGTTACTGTAATAGTTTGCTTTGTCCAGTCCCTTAAAGAAGCCCAGGGCATTTCTTACGCCGCTGTTCCCTGCCTGTGCCGTAACGCCCCATTGCCATGGGTGTTTGTTATTCCTTTCCTGTTTTGCTTTTTTTATTTCGCCGTCAGTTATAGCTGATTCTTCTTCCCTGACAGTTGGCTGCACCTGCGTTATTACAGGTAATACAGTGACTGCGATGTGGAGAGCCGACCTATCTTTTGCAGCAGTTATGAGATCTTCCTGCCGGAAGTTTTGTTGTTCGATCAGTGTTATACGATTGCCGTTGGACAGGTTGGTAACATCTTCGTGTATGTACTCGGCTTCCGCTACAGGGTGTACAACAATTTTTTTATTATGCACTGCTTCAGCCTGCTTTACCCCTTTCTCTTGCAGACCGGTGTCTTTTAAAACAGGAAACATGGCAATCACCGTTCCATGGCCGCTATTTATTTTCTTTTTATTTGTTATCAGGGACGCAGGTGTTTGGTGATGGCCAGCAGCGGACGCATCATTTCGTTTCACTGTTGTTTTTTGCTGGTACAGCCAAAAAGCACCGCCGCCGCAACAGGCTACGAGTGCCACAAACCAGATCAGCCAGCGGCGTTTTCTTTCCTGCCGTAAGGAAGCCTCCACAGTCTTCCACACTACTGTATCGGGCTTCAGCTGCAGATCGCCCAATGTTGCTTTTACCTGCTGTTCAAAAGACTTACCGGGCATAATAATCTCTTTTTCCGTTAACAGAATGTTTTTCCAGCCAGCTGATCAGCAAACCACGGGCGCGGGCATATTGCGAACGGCTGGTGCCTTCACTGATGCCCAACATCTTCCCTATCTCTACATGTGTATAGCCTTCCACTGCATAAAGGTTGAAAATGGTCTGATAACCAGGTGGGAGCTGCCGTATAAGGTTGAGCAGGTCTTTCAGATGCAGCACAACATCAGGTTCAGCCATCGTAACCGGGTGAAGCTGGCTATCCCCAAAACTTAAATCAAGCTGATAACGCGGTTTGCGCTTCAGGTAATTGATAGCCGTATTGACCATGATCCGCCGGATCCAGGCGCCCAGCTCTCCTTCTGATTTGTACTGGTGCAGGTTTTTAAATACCTTGATAAAGCCCTGCTGTAATACTTCTTCAGCATCGTTCATACTTTTCGTATACCGGTAGCAAACGCCCAGCATACTGTCCGCAAACAACTCATATAGTTGCTTTTGGGCCATCGCATTATGCTTTAAACAGTCTTTTAGCAGTCTCTGTTGATCAACCATGCTTCCGGATTCATTATTGTGACACGGGCCTGCGCAGATGCGTTGCACAAAGTGCGAAGTTATTCTTTTACATTTCCCTTTACATTTGTGTCATGAGTTTAGCAGCAAGGGACCAGCAGGTGATCTGGCACCCGTTTACCAGGCAAAAGAATATGCTCACCCCAATACCCATCACAAAAGCGAGCGGCAGTATTTTATGGGGAGAAGATGGCAAAGCATACATCGACGCAGTCAGCAGCTGGTGGGTAACCCTGCACGGCCATGCCCACCCTTATATAGCTGAAAAACTATACCGGCAGGCATTGCAGTTAGAACAAGTCATTTTTGCAGGTTTTACCCATGAACCGGCTGTACAGCTGGCTGAAAGATTATTACCGTTATTACCAGGCAATTTTGCGCGGGTATTTTACAGCGACAATGGCTCTACATCCACCGAAGTAGCCATTAAAATGGCGGTACAATATTGGTGGAACCAGGGACAAACCCAACGCAAAAAAATAATTGCCTTCCGTAATGCTTATCATGGCGATACATTCGGCGCCATGAGTGTGAGCGACAGAAACGTATTTACCCTTGCTTTTCATGCATTGCTTTTTGATGTTGTTTTTATTGATACACCCGATACCGGTAATATCGAAGCACTCAAGCAAACAATTCACCAGCATGCGCCTGAAGCAGCCGCATTCATCTATGAGCCGTTGGTACAGGGTGCCGGCGGCATGAAAATGTATGATGCAGCGCTGATGAATGAGCTGCTCGAAACCGTAAAGGCTGCAGGTATCATTTGTATTGCAGACGAAGTGATGACCGGTTTTTACAGAACAGGGAAACTATTTGCAAGCGCTTACATGCAGGTGCAACCTGATATCATCTGCCTGAGCAAGGGTCTTACCGGCGGTACGATGGCACTGGGTGTAACAGCCTGTACAGATAACATTTACCAGGCTTATGTAACTGACGATTCGTTAAAGACTTTTTTCCACGGCCATTCATTTACTGCCAACCCCCTTGCCTGTACGGCAGCCCTGGCGAGCCTTGACCTGCTGGAAAAAACAAACTGCCGCCAACAGGTTGAATGGATCTGCCGGGAGAACCTGGTATTTGCTGACTGGTTGCGGGCATCCGGATTTCCGGTTAAACATATCAGGACAACAGGCACCATACTGGCGTTTGAAATCGAAGCGGGAAAGGACGAATACCTGAATAATATTAGTGCTGTTATAACAGAAAAGGCACTGGCAGCCGGCGTATACCTTCGCCCCTTGGGCAATACGATGTATATCATGCCTCCTTATTGTATCACGCCATCCGAGCTGGAAAAAATTTATGCCTGCATACAAACACTTTTACGAGGATTGACAAAATAAAGCCACCAGGATGTACCCGGTGGCTTCTTATCTGTTCAGCTTGCAATCATTTTCCGGTTACAACCCAAACAATCCGGAGTTCAATAACTGCAATGTTTTTGTTTTATAATCACTGGGGACCAATAATGAAATATTATGAGGACTTCCGCCATAGCTCACCATGGTTACCGGTACTTCTTTAATGGCATCAAACAGTTTCTTTAATACATCCTGTGTCTGCGCTATTTCATTGCCAACGATTGACACAATGGTTTGATTTTTGTCAACCTCCACATTGCCGAATGGCTCCAGTTCCTTAATGATATTGGCTAAAGAGGCGTCGGTGTCAATGGTTACAGAGACTGCCACTTCAGAAGTAGTGATCATGTCAATTGAAGTCTTGTATTTTTCAAACACTTCAAATACTTTTCTCAGGAAGCCATAAGCGAGCAGCATACGGCTGCTCTTTATTTTAATAGCAATGATCCCGTCTTTGGCAGCCACCGCTTTTACGCCCACACTGCCAGCTTCTTTGGTAATTACTGTTCCGGCTGCATCAGGCTGCATGGTGTTGAGCAGCTTTACCGGCACATTTTCCTGTTGTGCGGGCCAGATACAGGTGGGATGCAGGATTTTTGCGCCGAAATATGCCAGCTCAGCCGCTTCATCAAAACTCAGTTGTTCAATGGCTACCGTCTTGTTTACAATGCGCGGGTCATTGTTATGCATTCCATCAATATCTGTCCATATTTCGCATACTGTTGCATTCGCTGCAGCCGCTATCAATGAGGCAGTATAATCACTTCCGCCCCGTTTCAAATTGTCTACTTCTCCCCTTGCATTACGGCAGATATAACCTTGTGTAATAAATAATTTTTTACTGCTGTTATGCTGCAGCAACAGATTCAGTTTATGCCTGATACTGCTGATCTGTGGCTCTTCATTCACATCAATGCTCATAAATTCGAGTGCAGGAAGCAGCAAATGATCAATGCCATTCTCTTCCAGGAATACACTGAACAGTTTGGTGCTCATTAATTCTCCCTGTGCAAGGATATCTTTATTTAGCGCCTCACTGAAAGAAATACGCAGGATGATATTTAAAAACTCAAAGTGTTCTGTTACGATGGCGTTTGCCTTTGCACGGGTAGCTTCCTTCTTTACCAAGTCCAGTACAAAGCTTCTGTAATGTGCTTCCAGCTGATCTATCTTCTGTTTCGCCATTTTACGGTCGCTCTCCGATAAGCTGCTACTGATGTCAACCAATGCATTGGTTGTTCCGCTTAAGGCACTCAGCACCACAATTTTGGGTTCATGGTCTTTTGTGATGAGTTCAGATACCTGGCGCATACGTTCCGGCTTTCCCACACTGGTGCCGCCAAACTTCATAATTTTCATAAGAACACTCCTCCCCGGTTTTGTTGATTAGATTGAGTTGCAAATGTAAAGTGCATGCGTTAAAAGCAGGCAATATTTTAGCAAACAGTTGTTAGCATGCAGTATATCAGAATGGTAGGGAAAATTTTGCCGCTACCGACTCCAGGTCCTTTACCACGCTATCTACCACTGGTATACCCGCTTTTATTCTTATCGCTTCTGCCTCTCTTTCGGGGTCGCCCGGTATCAATACCTTATCATGCCCTGCTGCAGGCCTGGCAGAGCGGAAACGCTGTATCCAGTTATCCATGTGTTGCTTGAATTCATCAGCAGGGCGAAAAGCATCTACCCGCATGGCGCCAAAGAAATGCCCCAATCCTTTACCTGGCATATTTTCCGGCATTGGTACATAGGCCGGGAACGGTGGTGCCCAGGGGCCATAGCTGGCACCACTGAGTACGGCAGAAAAAATATCAACAACGGCCCCCAATGCATAACCCTTATGGCTTCCATGCTCCCTGTCGCTACCAAGGGGTAATAAAGCACCTCTTTTTTTAAGAATATTTGCATCTGTTGAAGGCTGCCCTTCCTCATCCTGTACCCAGCCCAATGGCGTATCCGCATTTTTGCGCTGTAATATTTCAAGCTTGCCGTTTGCTGCTGTGGTGGTGGCTAGGTCTGCTACAAAAGCGGGTTGCTCATTAGCCGGTATGGCCACCGCAATAGGATTGGTGCCCAGCATCCTTTCAACAGAGAAAGTAGGCGCCACCAACGCACTCGCATTGGTCATGGCCATGCCAATCATATCATGTTGCAACGCCATCATTGCATGATAGCCTGCTATCCCAAAATGATTCGTGTTCCTTACACTTACCCAGCCTGTTCCTACCTGCTTCGCTTTCTCAATAGCCACCTGCATGGCAAAGGGTGCCACTACCAATCCCAATCCAGCATCCCCATCCACTACTGCCGTTGAAGGTGTTTCATGAACAATGCTGATGGCAGGGGTTGCATTGATCCGCTGCGCTTCCCATAAACGCACATAGCCACTCAGGCGCGCCACACCGTGACTGTCAATCCCGCGCAGATCAGCTGCAAGCAATGTTTTTGTTGCAGTAGCAGCCTGTTCTGCTGAACAGCCGATGCTTTTAAATACTGATGCAGTGAACTGATATAAACGATCGTATGAAAAAACCTGTTCCATCCATGCAAGATAATGGATATTGGATGATAGGTAACAGGTGTCAGATGTAGTTAACGGAATGTAGTAATTTTAGGGGATGAGGTATCGCTTTTTTTTAATGGGATTATTATTTTGCGGTATTTTATCCGCACAGTTTTCAAGGGATTCAATTGTTACAGATGTCGTGTTGCACCAGCACCGGGTTTCGTTTGACAGGTACATGCATGATAAAACCATTAATGCTGCTTTTGAACAGCCATTAGATGGCAATACGGAAGACAATTACCGCGAAGCATGCTGGACCATTTCCCAGTTCGTATTAAAGTCTGCGGAAATTGAAAAGGGCTTCAAAACGCTTTTCAACAGCTATGCATCATTAGAAATATCCACCAAACGAGCCTTACTGGAAGCCGTATATGCCAGCTACCCGGGTGAGTTCAGGGTTGAGATACAACAGTTAATCAAACAGGAGACCAATCCTAAACTATTTGCGATAGCAGCTGTGTACCTCTACCGTACAGATCATAGCCCCCGGAACAGCAGTTCCCTGCAGCAACAGTTACATCAGCAATTCAAAGGGTCAGATACATTGGCTGTACTGCAGGAACTTGATAAATACCTTTCTCAGCATGAAACATGGACCAGCAAACCAACACCAGCTGTCAGTTCCCTTTTCTCGCACCAAAAAAAAGCCGGGCATAAAATCATTTATTCTTTTCAGCGATGGAACAGGGATTACCCGGGATTAGCCGTTGTTCAAAATGCCGATGGCAGTTTTTGCAGGGATGAACATGGACAGTTACGCGTATTTGAGCAATTAGCGAGGTCTGCTTCCAACCTGCCCTATTTTATTACCAATGGCAGTACACCACAGGGTATCTACAGCATACAGGGTATTGCCGTATCGCACAACCATTTAATAGGTCCCACACCTAACATACAATTGGTGATGCCTTTTGAAGCAGACAGCGTGTACTGGCATGACCAGGTTGATACAACCAATGATGCCTTGGCTAATTACCTTTCTTTATTACCCGTTTCCTGGCGCAGCTACCCTCCTGTTACCGAAGCTTTCTATGCCGGCAAAGCAGGGCGTACTGAAATCATTGCACATGGTTCTACCATTGACCCTGACTATTTCAGGGACAAACCTTACTATCCGCTCACACCTACCATGGGTTGTCTTTGTGCCAGGGAGGATTGGAATATATTCAATGGCAGGATCAACGCCAGCGAGCAATTGAACCTCGTCAATACCTTCCTTGCAACACCTGGCGATACCGGTTATTTAATAGTGATCAATATAGACAATCAGCTTAAAGCAGTAAGCAGGGATGAGATCAACCAATGGGTCAATGAATTTGAAAAGGATACAAAATAAAAAAGGATGAACCTTACAGGCCACATCCTTTTCAACTAAAAATGATATCCTACTTAACCTAAAACGGCAGGTCATCTATCGGTTCCGTAATCTCATTGGCAGCGGGCGTCGTCGAACCTCCCGGCTGATGATAGGAAGGCGCCGCGGGCTGGTAACTGCTGCCTCCTTCGTTACTTCCTCCCTCGCTGCTCTTGCTGCCCAATAATTGCACACTCAGTACCCGCAATGTCAGGGAAGCGCCATTCCGGCCATCCTGGGTGGTATAGGTACGCACATCAGGGGCTCCTTCTGCATATACCTGTGTGCCTTTCTTTAAATAGGGGGCAATACCGGTACGATCAGTCCAATACGCACAATCCACCCAGGTGGTCCTGTCTTTCTGGTTGCCCTGTGCATCCTTGAAACGTTCTGTATGAGCAACGGTAAAATTGATCACATTTTTACCATTGACATTATTCAGCACTGCATCCTTGCCCAGGTTTCCAATTACTTGAAGTTTTATCATAATAGGTCAATTTCAGTAAATATCGGGAAAAGGGAAGAAACAGGGAGCAGGTATTTGCCGCAAATGTTTTTCGTCTTTCGAAACCCTTGCTACGGTTCAAAAGCACATATTAACGCCCCATTCCCGCCAGTTTTTCTAATTTTGCACCAAATTAAACGTTTAACATGAGCCGTAAAGGAAAGGTCCTGGTAGCGATGAGTGGCGGTATTGATAGTACCGTTACGGCTCTCATGCTGCATCATGAGGGGTATGAAGTGGTGGGAATTACCATGAAGACATGGGATTATGCCAGCAGCGGCACCAGCTCTAAAGAAACAGGTTGTTGCAATATTGATTCTTTCAACGATGCAAGGCAGGCCGCAGTACACCATGGCTTCCCTCATTTTATTTTAGATATCAGAGAAGAATTTGGTGATTTTGTCATCGAAAACTTTGTAGAAGAATACTTAGCCGGCCGTACGCCCAATCCCTGTGTTATGTGCAATACCCATATCAAATGGCGGGCTCTATTGAAACGGGCCAATGCCCTGGGTTGTGAATTTATTGCCACCGGTCACTATGCCGAAGTGCGCCAGCACGATAACGGGCGTTATGTGATCAGCAAAGGACTGGATGATACCAAGGACCAGAGTTATGTACTATGGGGGTTAGACCAGGAACTGCTCAGCCGTACCATGATGCCTTTAGGCAAGTACCGCAAAAGCGCTATCCGCCAGATGGCCATGGATATGGGGTATCCTGAACTGGCTAAAAAAAGCGAGAGTTACGAAATATGCTTTGTACCGGATAATGACTACCGTGGCTTCCTCAAAAGAAGGGTGGATGGTCTCGAAGACCAAGTGGCGGGTGGCTGGTTTGTTGACAAGGAAGGAAAAAAATTAGGACAACACAAAGGTTATCCTTTTTATACCGTAGGTCAACGCAAGGGGCTTGATATTGCTTTGGGCAAGCCTGCTTATGTAACTGCCATCAATCCCGATACAAACACAGTTGTACTGGGCGATGAAACCG
>JBHAFM010000081.1:0-36706 GCA_041856175.1 Sediminibacterium sp. | reverse complement strand
TAAGTTGGTGCGCCAGGTGGTTGTGCTGAACTGGTCAGTATAGTAAGCTGGACTGTCCAGTATAACAAGTTGGCGCACCAGTGAGTAGCCTTCCGTGTAACCTAACCTGATGGTTATGCAAACTCCGTCTGAATAATAGATAAATTTGGTCTGAAAAATATAAAATATAGGTATTTAGCGTAAAAAAAATTGCGTATTAACACCTATCCGATAATTGAAAAGAAGGAGCTAATTTGTCTGTTGAACTTTTTCATCCCCTGGCAATTTTATGATGATAATGCAATGAGGATCGAAATGGCAGAACAGACCTATTTATATAAAGGGCTGACAATAGCAACGGTGAGGGGCAGGACCCCTTTTCCGTTCAGTGATATTGTCTATGTGGAATCAACAGGCAAAAAACAATGATCTACACCACCAAAAATGAACAATTAAACACTTGTAAAATCCTGAATGAATTGGAAGTAATGCTTCCATCGGGTTTATTTTGCCGCATACACAGGCCTTTTATTGTTGCCTACAGGTATATCACTTGCATCCATCTCCATACTGTATCACTAAACAACCGTCACATCCCTATAGGAAGAACTTATACGAACAGGCTGAATGCCCAGTACATTCATCTATAGTGTACAAAAGAGGTTTTGTCGTTCATACCCATTTTTTTGCAGTTCATACCCATGTTTTGGTCGTCTGCACCACCTCTTTTACTAACCGGACCATCCCCCCGCTAATTTGCATCCATGATTGGCAGAAGCGCGCTTGCCTGTATCGAGGTACCCGGTACAGGACTGCTGAAAGAAAACAAGATTGATTCACTTTTAAACAAACAAAATGAAACTATTTAATTCATATGTACCCGCTGCCGACGGAAACCTGGTGGTCTGGGCTACTACTTACAAAGAAAAACTGGGCTTGATAGGCCCCGACCTGGGCCTGTCGCCAGCCGAGGTACTGGAGCTGCAGGAAGCAGCACAGGCGATCATCGACGGAGTTAATAAGGCAGATATTAAAAAAGTGGAGTCAAAAGAAGCCACAAGTGCCAAGGATCTTGTTAAACAATCCAAACTCAAACTGATCCGCAGTGCGGCTGTTCGTATCAAAACCCTTCCGGCTTATAACCATAACCTGGGCAGGGAATTAGGTATTGTAGGGCCGATGCAATCAGTAGACAACGGCAATCTCAAGCCTGGCATTACAGCCGCATCCTTTCCTGGCTATGTACAACTCAGCTTTAAGAAGCGCCGTATGTTCGGCATCACCCTCTACGGCAGGGTAAAAGGTGCCCAGGAATGGCAGAAGCTGGAGGCAGTAAAAAGCTCTCCATTCATTGACTACACGCCGCTGGCAGAAGCAAACAGGCCAGAAACCCGTGAGTACATGGCGGTATGCTATGATGGCTTACAGGAAATTGGCTATCCCAGCGATATTGTGAGTGTGGTGCATGGAGGGTAAAGCCATGGAACTGTTGCTTTAACGATCATCACCCGTGCGCGATCAACAACGCCGCCATTTTTCAGAAAGCTGCGCAACATAGGTCTGGGCTTAACAGCAGTTGGTACTGTGATTAGCTTTTTAATGACATTGTTATTGAAGAAACTCTTCGCTAAAAACAAGCGTTAAAACTAAAAGGCGCCGGAATTCCGGCGCCTTTTATCTTATTAATTGTTAGTGTACGATTTTTTAATGTTTGATAAGTGTGTCGTTACTTAAAGTTAATCCCAATTGTCAGATTAAATCTTAACTTCTACAAATCATGAAGCTGTTGCCAGTTTCTTTCTGGTGTTCATCATCTTTGCATCTTTAAATTTGGGGCTTACAGGCACATGCAATTCATAGGGCCTGTTAAAAGCCTCCTGGTTCAATTTGAATCTTTCAGAAAGTATGCGAATTGTTTCTTTTGATAAACCTTTCTTGTAATTGAGTATATCAGAAACCAATCCTTCACTTACATCCAGAAGATTCGCTAAATCAACTGCTTTCATTTTGTGCTCTTTCATTAAAGACTTTAATAATGCAATTGGCTCTGCTAATTCAAATATGCTATGCTCTTCATCATACTTTTCAATGAGCAATGTAAGCAGGGCAATTTCATCTTTGTTTGCTTTTGTTTTTGGTGATGAAAATACCAGTTCCTCCAGTGTTTTGCAATATTTGTCATATTGTTTATCAGATGTAATTACTTTATATTTTAATGTTTCCATAGCCAATAATTTAATATACGTTAATACTGTACTGCTTTTCTTCTTTACATAATTTATCATATTCCGAATGAGTGCCAATCCAGCAAACAAATAAATGCACCTCATTATCTCCAAACCCATATTTGCAAATCATCCGGAACCTGTTGCCTGCAATATCAAAAACAACCCGGAAAGAACCACTGCCCAATAAGTCAGCAGTAGGGAATGAATTTTTAATGTCACCTTGTAAATTCCAATCTGCTAATTTTATCTTTGAAAGCCATTCTTCAAAAGAAACCCTACTCCCGGCATGTTCTGTGATATAATTCCTGATTGTCTTTTCTTTTATTAGATGAACTTTCATATCCTGATGTAAATATAGCAAAAGTTCACAAAAAGTGAAGTTTATTGCCGGGTCATTATAAAATATTTATGACCTGTTTATTTCTTACTTACATCTTTAAAGGCTCCCATTTATCCTGATAATCAACGATTTCCCCTTTTAAAAGACCCCAATTGGTCGTTATAGTTTTCTAACAGGCCGGCAATCTTATCAGTAAGAATAATGTAGAAATCAGGTAATACTCTTTATTTGTGTTTAAGCTTGCTGTTCTTTGATTTGAAGACAAAATCTTTCATAATCTTCAGGAGTGTCAATGTCTATCTCTCCCAATGGGAAATCGATCGTTACCATATCATCCGGATATTGTTGCAGGATGGTTCTGGCACCCTTATCTCCCTGCAATTGCTCCAACTGGCCAAAATACTTTTGATCAAAAAGTACAGGAATGCCGATCACCTCCTGGTATTTTGCCGCTACAATTCCTTTTTGATTATCAGCCTGTGCATCGATCATGTTCGTAAGTACCTTCCTGTTCAAATAAGGCTGGTCACTTGCTACGATCAATATCGAACCCAAGTCAGGATATTTTTGCAACAGGGCAGCAAGACCCAGTTTAATGGAGCCTGCCATGCCATCCTCCCAGTTCCCGTTGTACACAATATCCAGCTGAGCGGCAGTAATGCTGCTCTGTATTTCATGATGGTAGTACCCGGTTACAATGCAAATGCTGTCGGGCTCTATGGCTTGTACTTCCTGCAAAATGTGTGACAGGATCGTTGTTGACGCAAATGGCAACAGCATTTTTGCCTGCTTCATGCGTGTGGCAGCGCCCGCAGCTAATATCAGCACTCCTCTCTTCATAGGTTCTGGTGGTGTATGGCCTGTTGCTTATGCTTTAAATGAATGGGCTGCTTTTGTTGCATCACAGCCATGATCTCTGCGGTGATGGACAGGGCTATTTCTTCGGATGTTTCAGCACCCAGGTTTAGACCAGTCGGGCCATACACTTTTTGCAGGTCTTCGCCTGAATAGATGATCCCCTCCTGTTCCAGTTCGCTGAACATACGGTTACGTTTTGATATGGGACCCAGGATGCCAATATATGGCAAAGGCATTGCCATCAGTAACCGGAGCATTGCTATATCGTAATTGTAGTTATGCGTCATCAGCACAACGGCTGTGCGATCGTCTGTTGCCAGCCGGGTAATCACATCTTGTGGTTTTCCTGTCAGTACCTTCTCGGCCGTTGGAAATCTTTGCGCCGTTGCATGTGACCTCCTTCCATCCACAATGGTGGCCGGCCAGCCTAAAATACCTGCCATAGAAGCCAATGGCATCGCATCATTACCTGCGCCCACTATAACCAGGCAAACAGGTGGCTGGCAGTATTCAAAGAAAAACTGTTGCCTGTTGTTCTCAATGGACAATACAGCATGAGTGGAATCGCACTTTGTTAACACCTCATTTGAAATTGCTGAAATTTCCTGGCTAATGCGTAAAGGGAGGTGCGCTGCATTGCAGGTTCCATAATGCTGCATGTTGTTCAGCGAATAACCTGTAACAAGAACAACAGGTTTACGATCTGCAATCGCAGCCTTTAACAAGTTGATCGGGTTATTAACAGCCAGGTGGTGGTCGATTGGCTCGAACAAAATGGAAACGACACCATTGCAACCCAACTGGATCCCCAGCTTTGCATCGTCTTCATCGGTCGTATCATAGACCACTAATTTGTTCTTTTTCTGTGCAATGGCCAATACTGCTTTGTGCAAAGCATCTCCTTCAAGGCAGCCGCCACTGATGGCCCCTGTTAATCTGCCATCTTCTGTAACCAGCATCCTGGCGCCGGGTCTTCTATACGAGGACCCCTCAACATGCACTACTGTAGCCAGCGCTGTTTTTTTACCTTGCCGGGTTGCTGCCTCAAAAGCTTTTACGATGTCTTTTATTTCTTTCATTAAAGAAAAACAATGTGTATTATGGTCGCACTTTTTTCACTTGTGCAGGGATTACTGCAACTGTTGACCTGTTACCCCAGTTGTTATAAATATAGTTCAGCACATCTGCGATCTGCTCATCCGTCAGATAGTTCTGTGCAGGCATTTGCCCATTGTATTTTATATTGTTCACGGAGATCTCCCCGCTTTGCCCCTTCAGTATGACTTCAATCACTGTTTTGACCGGTTTCTTCAGATAGTCTGCTTTCACCAATGGCGGAAATGCCCCTGCTACGCCATTACCATCGCTCATATGGCAGTTCTGGCAATAAGTGATGTACACTTCTTTCCCTCGTTCTATGCTTTTGGGCAGGCTATAGGTTTGAATAAATGCGCTGTTAGCGAACAACACTGCCAGTATGATAACACTTAAGCCAATCGTCTTGAACATGTCCTGTGATCTTTAATGAATAATCAAACTATTTTATTGATATCGAACGGAAGTTTTCTGATGCGCTTGCCTGTAGCTGCATAGATGGCGTTACACAAAGCAGGCGCAAACGGGGGTAACCCGGGCTCACCAACCCCTTTAATTTTAGGCCCCCCATTGGCCAGTATGTGAACTTCTACTTTAGGCATTTCGTTGATGCGTACAAGCGGGTTATTATGAAAATTACTGGGCACTGTTTGCCCGTTTTCAAAAGTGATACCATTTTTAATGGCGGCTGTTAACGCCATGACAGCCGCTCCTTCCACCTGTGCTTTCACGGTATCGGGGTTCACCACTGTGCCCAGATCTATGACTGCGTATACTTTTTCAATCTTTATGCCCGTTCCTTTTTTAGACACTTCTATCACATAACCACCGAGACCGGCAAAGAATTCATACTGCGCCACACCCCGTCCCCATCCGGCAGGCAATGGCCGGTCCCATTTGGATACTTCTTTTAGTTTCTGCAACAGGTTTTTGGTATCCGAATCTTTGGTAAGCATTCCCATGCGGAACGCCATAGGGTCCTTTTTTGCTTTCACCGCCATCTCATCAATAAAGCACTCGTGTGCAAATGCCAGGGTTGTGCTCGTTACAGCACGCCATGCAGCGAGAGGAACCTGCAGGTAAGAGTGAACAAACAGGTTCTTCATGTTTTCGATCTCATACTTCTGCTCGCTGATGCCTTCAGTCATCGTGCCATCGGCCTTGCTTTTGTCGTAGTCTTTACGACCGTCGAGCGTGGGTGAGATCACTTTATGCTGGAATGCCACTGCTTTCCCATCGGCTGATAAAGCTCCTTTCATAGCCGAGAAAGTCATGGGCCGGAAAGGCCCCATCTTTGTATCATCCTCCCTTGTCCAGATGGATTTCACTGGCTTGCCGATCTTTTTCGTCAACTGAACTGCCTCGTGTACATAATCAGGATAGAGCCTGCGGCCAAAGCCTCCCCCACTGAACATGACATTTACTTTGAGGTTTTCCTGCGCTATGTTATACGTTTTAGAGAACTCATCCATGATACTGCCAGGCACCTGGGTAGATGTCCATATCTCGAGTTTGTTTCCATCATGCCAGCTGGCAACACAGTTCATAGGTTCTATAGGAGAATGTGACACAACAGGTGTTTCATACAATGCTTCCAGTTTAACCGGGGCTTCTGCAAATGATTTGTCAAAATTGCCCTGTGTATGGGCTACCGCGCCTTCCTGTTTGGCAGCCTCGCGGAGGCTTTGTTCATAGGTTTTTGAGTTGAACGTTTCATTACCCTGGTAATCCCATTTCACTGTCAATGCTTTGCGGCCCTGTAATGCAGCCCAATAATTTTCAGCGATCACGGCTATGCCTTCGGACTTGTGAATGCCCAGCACCCTTTCACAGGTTTCTATAGTGATCACGCCTTTTACTTTTTTGGCAGCGCTATCATCGTAACTCACCAGTTTGCCGCCAAACACGGGGCAACGTTCTATGGATGCATAAACCATTCCGGGTACTGATACATCTATGCCGAACATGGCTTTGCCGGTTGACTTCAAGGGTACATCGGGACGTTGCGCCGATTTGCCTAATATCTTAAAGTCTTTGGGGTCTTTTAGTCTGGGCGATTGTGGTACTGCTGTTTTCGCTGCAGCTTCTGCCAGTTCGCCGTAAGTAAGGCTCTTACCCGATGGCCTGTGGATCACTTTCGCGTCTGCTGCATAACATTCTTCCACTGGTACATTCCACTGCTGGCTGGCAGCTTTCACGAGCATCTCGCGGGCCGAAGCGCCCACTTTCCGCAGGTCCTGGTAACTGGAACGTACAGACATGCTTCCACCTGCGAATTGTGCTGTACCAAACTTCTTTTCACCACCTGTTTGTTTTATGATCACCTGGTCAAGTGACACATCCAGTTCTTCTGCAATGAGAGCAGGTATGGATTGAAAAGTGCCCTGCCCGATTTCAGGCTTGGTGTTGAAAATAGTTATTTGACCGGACTTCTCTATGATCACATAAGGAGTAAGTTCAAATGACTCGGCCGCGTTGGTAAGATTTTCTACGGCGACAGCGCCATTGGCCCTTGCAGAAAGTCCCATGACTAATCCCGCGCCGGTAATACCAGTGAGGAGAAGGAAATTGCGGCGATCTATAGTGGATGTATTATTTTCCATTGTAAAGGTTTGAGGTTGTTTATTGCTTTACCAACTCAGCTGCGCGATGGATGGCGCTGCGTATTCTCTGGTAGGTGCCGCAGCGGCAGAGGTTCCCCTGCATGGCGGCATCAATATCAGCATCAGTGGGTTTAGGTTTGTTCTTCAGCAATGCTGTTGCGCTCATGATCTGCCCGGACTGGCAGTAACCGCATTGTGGTACCTGCAATTCGATCCATGCTTTTTGCACAGCCTGGCCAACACCTTCGGACACGCCTTCAATGGTGGTGATCTTTTTACCTGCGGCACCTGCTACCGGAAAACTGCAGGAGCGGATGGGGCTCCCATCGAGGTGTACTGTACAGGCACCACATAGTGCCATACCACAGCCAAATTTGGTGCCTGTAAGTCCTGCCAGGTCGCGGATGGCCCAAAGCAGGGGCATATCAGGACTGGCATCTACCTGGTAAGACTTATTGTTGATCGTTAGCGTAATCATGTTGATGTAATTTATTATAAGTGTGGGCGAATAGCAATGCGTGCTCTCGTAAAGTTAATATTTAGCTTATTGAAGTTGCAAAGAAGTTTGATGAAAGGATGTTATTTTTAAAGATAAATAAGCTCAATGATAATAATATGAAGCACAATAAGTTATTAGTGTTCGTTTTTCTGTGGATGCTGTTACCTGCACTGGTACCTGCCCAGGCAGTCAATGCACCTGGCGATTATCCCGTTTATAATGGCAGTGATCTGGGCCTGTCATACCAGGGCAAAAAAACAGTTGTTAAGATTTGGGCGCCCAAAGCTGCTGCTGTAAAACTGCGGTTGTACAAAGATGGCGACGGGGGTGCGGCCATTGAAACAATTAATCTGCAAAAGAGCGAGCTGGGTACCTGGAAAACAAGAGTTAACAGGGATATTATTAACCTGTATTATACTTTCCAGGTGCTGGAGAATGGTAAATGGTTATTGGAAAGCCCGGATATCTATGCCAAAGCTGTAGGTGTCAACGGTAAGCGGGGTATGATAGTGAATATAACTGCAACAAACCCGTTAAACTGGGCTCATGATAAAAAGCCTGTGTTAAAAAACTTCACTGATATTATCCTTTACGAATTGCATATCCGGGATATTTCCATCAGCAAGCTTTCAGGCATCAACCATAAAGGAAAGTTTCTCGGCCTTGCTGAAACAGGCACAAAAAGTCCTGACGGTGCCAAAACCGGACTGGACCATCTTACCGAACTGGGCATTACCCATGTACACCTCCTGCCTTCTTTTGATTTTAATTCAATAGATGAGACAAAACCTGCATTGAACAAATACAACTGGGGCTATGATCCGCAGAATTATAATGTTCCCGAAGGAAGCTATTCCAGCAATCCTTATGATGGCAATGTGAGGATACGTGAATTCAAACAGATGGTGCAGGCGCTCCATGCAAAAGGAATCGGTGTCATATTAGACGTTGTTTACAATCATACCAGTAATCTTGCCTCTAATTTTAACCAGTTTGCCCCGTTTTATTTTTATCGCCAGAAAGCAAACGGCGATTATTCAGACGCTACAGGCTGTGGTAATGAAACTGCTTCGGAAAAAGCAATGATGCGGAAATATATGATAGCATCGGTAGTATGGTGGGCAAAGGAATACCACTTAGACGGGTTCCGGTTTGACCTGATGGGAGTGCATGACATGGAGACCATGAACCAGATCAGTGATACGCTTCATAAAATTGATCCCGCTATTTTTATTTACGGAGAAGGATGGACAGCAGGTGAAAGTCCGCTGCCGGAAGCGCAAAGGGCCGTTAAGAAAAACACCTATTTATTACACCAGGTTGCTGCTTTCAGCGATGATATCAGGGATGGGCTACGCGGACCATTTTCCGATGTAAAAGAAAAAGGATTTATCAGTGGCAAGGAAGGCACTGCAGAAAGTGTCAAGTTTGGAATTGCAGCTTCCACCAGGCATCCGCAGATCGATTATAACAAAGTAAATTATTCTAAAGCGCCATGGGCAGCCGAACCTTACCAGGCGATCACTTATGTATCCTGCCACGATGATAATACGCTATTTGACCGTCTTGCAATAGACAACCCGGGCGCTTCAGAAGCCGACCTGATCAAAATGGATAAGCTGGCCCAGGCTATCGTATTAACCTCGCAGGGTGTTGCCTTTCTTCATGCAGGCGAAGAAATGCTCCGGACAAAACAGGGCATTGCCAATTCATTTGAGTCGCCGGATTCCATCAATGAAATTGACTGGAGCAGGAAAACAAAATACAGGCAGGTGTTCAATTACTACCAGTCGCTGGTTGCATTAAGGAAACACCATCCTGCTTTCAGGATGCCTTCCACCAAAATGATACAGGAGCATTTGAAGTTCATTGAAACAGGTGACCCGTTATTGATCGCCTACCAGCTCACCGGCCACGCCAATGGAGACCCCTGGAAGGATATTCTTGTACTATTGAATGGTAGCCAGCAAGATAAAACCATTAAAATGCCTGATGGCAATTGGGCACTGGCAGGAGATGGCGATGTTATCAATGAAAAAGGAATCAAAAAGCCGGTTTCATCCCAAATTACTGTACCTGCTTCAACTGCGTATATCCTGTATCAATAGTAATATCCAGGTTGAGCTTGCATTTCAGCAGAATATTTTCTAAACTTTAGAGTTTCTATCCAATCCTTTTAACGTCTAAAACCCTGAGTTTATGAAAAAGCTAATGCTTTATGGGCTATGCCTTTTACCCATATTTGGTTTTGCCCAAGGCAAATCCATTTATTCCTCCATGATCGTAACGCCGAAGCCTGACCAGGCTTTGCATTTTGAAAACAGTCTCAAACCCCATGTGGCTAAATTTCACGGTCCCGATAACCGGCAGGTTGTATTCCAAATCATATCCGGCCCCAATACCGGCAGTTACCAGGTTGTTGAGGGGCCTTTTAGCTGGAGCGATATGGATAAAATGCCGCCTACCAATGCGCATTTTGAAGACGTGCAGGTTAACCTGGCCCCTAAGCTTGAAAAGAACCATGGAAAGGTTTTTGCTATGCGTATTGATTCCTTATCGTATGGAACTGCCGGTACAGGTGTTGAAAAATCCAGGGTCCTTTTTTTCACACTTAAACCTGGTCAGTTGAGCACGTTCCTGGGCCTGTTAGGCAAACTCAAAGACGCAGTAGCGAAAGCAGGTGAAACCAAGCGCAATGCAGCGGTATATGTAAAGCTGTTAGAAGAAGTTTCAGGTTCACATCCCCAGGTTGTTATTGTCAGACGCTTTCCCAATGGCTGGATGGAAATGGAGGATGGATATATGATGTCTGTAAAGGACATTATTACCAAAGCTTATTCGGCCGATTATTGGGAAGAATGGCTTAAGGCAACTTCGGCCTGCGTGGAATATACTGAAAGCTTCCTCAGGGTTTATAGGGCTGATCTGAGTTCAAAATAAAACGCTGTCTAATAAAGGTGCTTGCTAAACATTTTGCAAGGCCCATCATTAGGCTTTTATTACAGGGCTGCCAAACAAAACTGTAATTGCTGTTTCCAGTCCTTCAGTGCAATTCCAAAATCATTGACAATGCTGCTTTTGTCCAGCACCGAATAAGCAGGTCTTTTGGCAGGTGTAGGATAAGCTGCTGTTGGAATGGGCAATACTTTGCAATGCAGGCCTGCCATATCGCGGATGGCGACGGCAAAATCGTACCAGGAAATAACACCTTCATTACTGTAATGATAGATGCCGTAATGCGTATTGCCTTTTTGTAACGATTGTATGATATGCATGATCGTTGTTGCCAGGTCGCCTGCATAAGTTGGCGAACCTACCTGGTCGTTCACCACTTTAAGTTCTGTTCTTTCCTTCATCAGCCGCAGCATCGTTTTCACAAAATTACTGCCATGTGTGCTGTAGACCCATGAAGTGCGGATGATGACAGACTGTTCGCAATGTTCCAGTGCCAATTGCTCTCCCATGTATTTGGTATAGCCATAATAATTTACCGGGTCGCAAGCTGTTTCAGTAGTATACGGCGCGGTTCCTTTTCCGTCAAACACATAATCGGTAGAAATACCAATAAAAGTGCACCCATACCTGTGGCATTCTTTGGCAATCAACCCTACGGCTGCCGCATTGACGGTATAGGCGGTTTCCTGTTCGGTCTCTGCCTTATCAACAGCTGTATAGGCCGCACAGTTGATGAAATAATCTGGTTTGATATTCTCAAAAAAAACAGGAATGCTCTCTGTTTCATTCAGGTCCAGTAGTTCCCTGTCAGTAAAAAGGAAATCAAAGTCAGTTGCATAGTTTGCTGCTATTTGTGAAAGTTCCCAGCCCAGCTGGCCGCTTTTACCTGTAACAACAATTAATGGCTTAGACATGAGAAGCTAAATTATTTACTGCGTTTCTTAAATTCTTTGGGCTGTTTTGACCATTCTTCCTCCGGTAATGATTTAAAGTAGTCATACGTTCTTTTCAACCCTTCTGCCCTGTCGATTTTTGGCTCCCAGCCCAATAACTGTTTTGCTTTGGTGATATCAGGTTTGCGTTGCTTCGGGTCGTCTACCGGTAATGGCTGGTACACAATCTTAACCTTTGAGCCGGTTAATTTCAATACTTCTTCGGCAAAATCCTTTAAGGATATTTCATTGGGATTCCCAATATTGACCGGTTGTGCATAGTCGCTCATCAGCAGCCGGTAAATACCTTCTACCAGGTCATCTACATAACAGAAAGAACGTGTCTGGCTGCCATCGCCAAATACGGTAAGGTCTTCTCCCCGCAACGCCTGGCCAATAAAGGCCGGTAAAGCACGCCCGTCATTAAGCCGCATCCTCGGGCCATAGGTGTTGAATATACGGATGATCCTGGTTTCCACCCCGTGATAGGTATGATAGGCCATGGTGATGGATTCCATAAAACGTTTGGCTTCATCATACACACCCCTTGGGCCAACCGGGTTCACATTACCCCAGTACGTTTCTGTCTGCGGATGAACCAATGGATCGCCATATACTTCGCTGGTAGAAGCCACTAGTATCCTTGCTTTTTTTTCTTTGGCGAGGCCCAGGCAGTTATGTGTTCCCAATGCCCCTACTTTCAGGGTTTGAATGGGTATCTTCAGGTAGTCGATCGGGCTGGCAGGTGATGCAAAGTGCAGGATATAATCTAAATGCCCGGGTACATGGATAAACTTTGACACATCATGGTTGAAAAATTCAAAATTCTCCAGCCTGAAAAGGTGTTCAATATTGCGCAGATCGCCTGTGATCAGGTTATCCATACCAATCACATGATAATCTTCTTTCACGAACCGGTCGCACAAATGGGATCCGAGAAAACCGGCTGCGCCTGTAATAAGTATTCTTTTTCTTGCCATATTGTTTGTCGGTTAAGGTCGGCCTACACTTTCATAATGATACCCGAGCGCTGTAATGTATTTTACTTCAAACAGGTTTCTTCCGTCGAATATAGCTTTCTGTCGCAAGCGTGCATCAATCATTTCAAAGTCAGGCGTTCTGAACTCGCTCCATTCCGTTGCAATGATCAGGGCATCAGCATTGATCAGGGCATCATACTGGCTGGTTGCATACTGTATTTTATCGCCAATCGACTTCTTTACATTCGCCATCGCTTCCGGATCGAAAGCGGTAACAGTAGCCCCTGCATCTGTCAGTGCTTCTATCAGGCTCAGTGCCGGCGCTTCACGGATATCATCTGTATTGGGCTTGAAAGCCAATCCCCATAAAGCAAAATGTTTGCCTTTCAGGTCATTATTGAAATAAGCTTTGATCTTTGGTATAAGGTGGCGCTTCTGTATCTCGTTCACCTCCTCAACTGCTTTCAGTATTTTAAAATCGTAACTGATTTCTTCGGATGATCTGATGAGTGCCTGTACATCTTTAGGAAAACAACTTCCCCCATAACCGATACCAGGGAACAGGAAACGCTTGCCAATCCGCTCATCACTCCCAATACCTCTTCTTACCATATCCACATCTGCTCCCATCCGCTCACACAGTTGTGCAATCTCATTCATGAAAGATATCTTGGTAGCGAGGAAAGAATTGGCTGCGTATTTGGTCAGCTCGGCTGATCTTTCATCCATGTATATCACCGGGTTACCTTGCCTTACAAAGGGTGCATAGAGGTCGCCCATGATCTTCCTGGCCCTTTCTGAATTGGTACCCACCACTACCCTGTCCGGCTTCATAAAATCATCTACAGCCACCCCTTCTCTTAAGAATTCGGGGTTACTCACCACATCAAATTCGCCTTTGTAGTTGGCCATAATGGCGGTTGCTACTTTTTGTGCTGTACCTACCGGAACCGTGCTTTTATCAACAATCACTTTATAATCTGTCATGATCCTGCCCAACTCATTGGACACACCCAATACATAACGCAGGTCTGCCGCGCCGTCTTCGCCCGGAGGTGTGGGCAATGCCAGGAAGATGATCGCCGCATCTTCTATTCCTGCTGCCAGGTTGGTAGTAAACTTCAATCGTCCTTCTTTTAGGTTACGCAAAAAAAGTTTCTCCAGGCCGGGCTCATAGATGGTGATCTCCCCGTTCGTTAACTTATCTACTTTGTTCTTGTCAATATCAATACAGGTTACCTTGTTTCCTGTTTCTGCAAAACAGGTGCCTGTTACCAAACCAACATAACCAGTGCCAACGACAGCAATTTTCATAGTTTATTTCTTTACGAATTTCAATACATGTTCTGTAATGTGCCTTAATTGTTCTTCATCCATTTCAGTATGCACCGGAAGGGAGATCACTCTTTCTGTTAGCCAGTCCGTATGTTTCAACTCCTGCTCTGGCAGGCCAAAAGATGCGAACATCTCCTGTTTATGCCCCGGTACAGGATAATAAATCATAGAAGGTATTTTTTGTTCCGCGAGGTACATATTCAATGCATCCCTGTCTGGGCCATTTAATACCAGGGTGTACTGGTGATAAACATGTGTACTGTAAGGCGCAACCTGCGGTACCATAATGGCATCATTCCCGGCAAATGCCTGGTTGTAAAAAGCTGCTACTGCCTGGCGGGCAGTGTTATAGTTATCGAGCTCTTTTAATTTAATATTCAATACGGCAGCCTGGATAGCATCTAATCTTGAATTACAGCCCACCACTGCATGGTAGTACCGTTCCTTTTGCCCGTGGTTAGCTATCATTTTCATTTGCTGTGCCAGGGCATCATCATTGGTAAAAATGGCGCCACCATCTCCAAATGCACCCAGGTTCTTACTGGGATAAAAAGAAGTGGCCCCGATATGACCAATAGTTCCGGTCTTCTTTTTGCTGCCATCTGAAAATGTATACTCACAGCCAATGGCTTGTGCATTGTCTTCTATCACATAAAGACCAAACTCTTTCGCAATCTGCATGATCTCTTCCATCGGCGCTGCCTGTCCATATAAATGCACGGGAACAATCGCTTTTGTTTTCGGCGTAATGGCTTTCCTGACAGATTCGGGGTCTATACAAAAAGTTGCCGGATCTACTTCTGCAAAAACCGGTTTCAGTTTCAGCAATGCCACGACTTCTGTAGTGGCAATATAGGTGAAGGAAGGCGTTATCACTTCATCACCGGGCTGCAGGTTGAGCGCCATCATGGCAATTTGCAAAGCATCTGTGCCATTGGCACATGGGATCGCATGCTTTACTCCCAGGTAAGCGCTCAAGTTAGCGGCAAAATCCTGCACCACCCTGCTATTGATATAAGCTGCACTGTCCAATACTTCCTGTATCGCCGTATCTACTGCAGTTTTGATTTTCAGGTACTGGTTTTTAGTATCAACCATCTGGATCGGTCTCATCATGATCGTATTCATTATAGCCGGGCAAAACTACTGTAAAAAGCTTAAGAATGGTTTTTCGTTGTCCTATTACAAATGGCTGTTCCGTAATCGTTTTAATTTGTTTATTTGTAGTATAAATTATCCGCAGTGCAGGTACTCTACCGTCTTTTTATATGGTTTTATCCGAAAATTGCCTGGTTGCTGGGATTTTATAATCAGAAGGCTATGCGCTGGGTTGTGGGGCGCAGGGGCATATTTAAAAAACTGGCTGCTGCCTTTCATAATAACCAGCAGCCGGTGGTGTGGATGCATTGTGCTTCATTAGGAGAGTTTGAGCAGGGGCGTCCCCTGCTGGAAAGCATCCGAAAACAATATCCCGCCTATAAAATATTACTGACTTTTTTTTCCCCGTCGGGCTATGAAGTCAGCAAGCACTATGAAGGCGCCGACTATATTTTTTACCTACCAATGGATACCCCCGGTAATGCCAACCGTTTCCTGAATATTACACAGCCTTCACTCATCGTTTTTGTAAAGTATGAGTTCTGGTACTATTACCTGCAGGAAGCAAAGCAACGATATATTCCGCTGTTATTAGTATCCGGCATCTTCCGCCTGGATCAGCCTTTTTTTAAATGGTATGGCCGCTTTCATCAATCCATGCTTGCCTGTTTTACAAAAATTTTTGTGCAGAACCAGTCTTCGGCCGACCTGCTGGTGGGTATTGGCCTGTCGGCACAGGTTGAGATCAGCGGAGATACGCGGTTTGACCGTGTGATTACCATTGCCAAACAATTTCAGCCGCTTGCAATAATTGAACATTTTTGCCAGAATGATCCTGTGATCATAGCCGGAAGTACCTGGACGGAAGATGATGAAGCGCTTGATCATTATGCCAACACGCATGCGGGTATCCGCTTCATTGTTGCACCCCACGATATTGAGGAAGAGCGATTGAAAGAATGTTTGTCGCTTTACAAACATGCCATGCTTTATTCGGACTACGAAAAAGCTATTAACAGGGGGCTCCTGTTACCGCCTGCATTAAATGTATTGATCATTGACAATATGGGGATGCTCAGCAAACTGTATCATTATGCTAAGCTGGCTTATATAGGAGGGGGCTTTGGTGATGATGGTATTCACAATATTCTGGAAGCTGCTGTCTATGGCAGGCCTGTAGTATTTGGCCCGGTTTATAACAAATATTTTGAAGCGGTAGAATTACTCGAAGCAGGCGGCGCTTTCAGTATAACAGATGCCCTGGAACTGGAACAATTGCTCGATCAGTTATTAACGGACAGCGACTTATTTAAGCAGGCATCAGCGGCAGCCTTATATTATGTGCAAACAAGCGCGGGTGCCAGCAGCAGGATCATGCAATATATTCAGGAGAAACGTCTTTTGACTAACTGATTGAACAACTGGACTGCCTCGCTATTATCATTCCAACCCATCTTTACTTTCAGTTCACGCTGTATCCAGTATTGGGCTTCCGGATAGATACTAAATGCATTAATGGTCTTCATGCTTCTTTCATACATATTTTCATCACCCCTGAAAAGATCATTCACAAAAAGATAGCGGTCATTGACGCCAATTGCTTTTTTAAGATCGCGGATAGGTGTACCCTGTAACACGGTAGCTATTTCTGTCCGGTCTTCTTTCAGTTTTTCGTTCAGGCTGCCATCTCCGGATACCATTACCTGGTTTAATTCAAGCACTACTTTATCCTCTTTCTGTTTTTCTTCCTGGTGAACAAGGGTGGGAATTTCTACCGGCGTATCAAACAGCCAGCCATTGGGTTCTTCTTTCTTCACTGTAAGCGGCACGTGAGGCGGGGTGCCCGTATATTTCTCTTCGGTCGTATGACCCGTTACAAAAGCAGGCAATACAACAGACACTTTGCCTTTGGTAACAGCAGTGTGATGTTGCTGCAATTCGGACAGCAATAACTTTACAGTTACTGACAATTTTTCGGCATCAGCATGCTGCTCATACTGTTCTTTCAGTTTATTGATTAAGGTGCCTACTCTTTCCATAGTATGTAATACATTTGGGGGTTACCAATGGCCGCCGGCAAGGTATAAAGCTACAAACGTTTTATTTTCTAATTTATTTTATTAATGTTCATAGAACCCAATATATCAGGCGAAAGACGGGGGTGGATTGAAGTGATCTGCGGCAGTATGTTCAGCGGGAAGACAGAGGAACTGATCAGAAGGCTCAAAAGGGCCCGGATTGCCAACCTGAAAGTAGAGATATTCAAACCCGCCATAGATATACGTTACGACGAAACCCAAGTGGTAAGCCACGATGCCAACAGCATCCAATCCACCCCTATTGATAACTCCCAAACCATCCTGTTACTGGCACAAGACGTTGACGTTGTGGGGATTGATGAGGCCCAGTTCTTTGATAATGAAATCATAAATGTTTGTGAAACCCTGGCATTGAGAGGGACAAGGGTGATTGTAGCGGGACTGGACATGGACTATCTTGGCCGCCCGTTTGGGCAGATACCTAACCTGCTGGCGGTTGCCGACTATATTACCAAGCTGCACGCCATTTGTGTGCGATGCGGCAATATTGCCAATATTTCTTACCGTAAAACTGCAGCAGAGGGCCAGGTGGTACTGGGCGAAAAAGACAGTTATGAACCGCGATGCCGCAAATGTTTCTATGAAAACTAACCAGCACATACTATCATTAGTCAAAAAAGACCTGCTGCTCGAATTTCGTCAGCAGTACACGCTTTATGGCATACTGCTATATGTAGCTTCTACCATTTTTGTTGTCTACCTGTCCATGGGGCAGCCTGAGGACAAAGTATGGAATGGCCTATTCTGGGTGATACAGTTGTTTGTGTGTGTGAATGCTGTTGCCAAAAGTTTTTTACAGGAAAGCAGGGGAAGGATGTTGTATTTCTATTCCATTGCAGGTGCCCGTGATTTTGTATTATCAAAGTTGCTGTTTAACCTATTGCTCATGTTTGTAATGAGTTTGCTGAGCCTCGCTGTATTCACTTTGCTCCTTGGTAATCCATTGGAAC
This sequence comes from Sediminibacterium sp., assembly GCA_041856175.1. Lineage (GTDB taxonomy): Bacteria > Bacteroidota > Bacteroidia > Chitinophagales > Chitinophagaceae > Sediminibacterium. Next base: position 18,755 of record JBHAFM010000081.1, on the reverse strand, counting down.
ATGGTGTTCCATTCATTGGCATCGCCTGTCTCGGCGGCATGAGCCTTGGGCTTGTGTTCACCTTCCTCGCCGCCATTGCCGCCAAAGCACAGCAACAGGCCGCATTGATGGCCATCATGGGGTTCCCGATCATTATTCCGCAACTTTTATTGCTGATGAAAATAGCAACAGCAGCCTTTTCATCAGTAATACAGGCAGGGCTGCTGCAAATGATCCTGCTGCTCATAGGCCTCGACCTGATGGTAGTGATCCTTGCAGTGATATTGTTTCCGTTTCTTTGGAAAGACTAAAATGTAGGATTTGGTGATGGCTGATGGCTGATTTGAGGCAACCAAATCAATAAATAAAATCAGACATCAGCAAATCAGACATCAAAATCTGAGATGCCTTACTGTAAGCCCATTATTGATCAGTTGTTTCAGTGAATTAATACCAATCTTCAAATGTCTTTCCACGAATTGAGCGGTAACTGTTTTATCGCTGGCTTCGGTTTTGACCCCGTCGGGTATCATGGGCTGATCACTTACCAACAGCAATGCTCCTGTGGGGATCTTATTATAGAAACCTACTGTAAAAATGGTAGCTGTTTCCATATCAATAGCATAGGCCCGTACTTTGGTCAGGTAATCCTTGAACGCATCATCATGTTCCCATACACGGCGGTTGGTTGTATAAACAGTGCCTGTCCAATAGTCTACCTTGTTATCCCTGATGGTGGTTGATATTGCTTTCTGCAATGCAAAAGCAGGCATGGCAGGTACTTCGGCAGGAAAATAATCATTGGAAGTACCCTCTCCCCTGATGGCAGCTATAGGAAGGATCAGGTCGCCCAGTTTATTTCTTTTCTTTAAGCCACCGCATTTGCCCAGGAATAGAACCGCCTGTGGTTCTATGGCTGTAAGGAGGTCCATGATGGTGGCTGCACCCGGACTGCCCATTCCAAAATTAATGATGGTAATCCCATCAGCCGTGGCGCATTGCATGGGCCTGTCGGCGCCCACTACTTTTACTTTATTCCACTTGGCAAACATGGCTACATAATTGCCAAAATTGGTGAGTAGTATATACTTTCCAAAATTTTCCAGTTTCTCCCCGGTATAACGTGGAAGCCAGTTGCTCACTATCTCTTCTTTTGTTTTCATATATGCATCATTTAGTCAATATCTTTGAAAAAGCTAATCGGCTAAAATACAAAAAAACAGCTCCTGTAACAAGTGTTATGATTAAAATAACGTATCCCAAATATGATTACAGGGTAAAAGAAGAACAGGGCAAAGAGTGGATATTTGATCCTTTCAGAAAACGATGGACCAGGCTTACACCCGAAGAATGGGTACGGCAGCATTTTCTTCAATACCTGGTACAGGAAAAAAAATACCCTCATTCACTGATAGCGATTGAGAAAGAAATTCAATTGGGAGAGCTGAAAAAACGTTTTGACATCCTTGTATATAAAGACTCCGCTCCTTGGATGGTAATTGAATGCAAAGAAATGAATGTAGTCATTGATGATGGGGTTCTCAGCCAGGTACTTAATTACAATATCACTTTACAGGCGTCATTTATTGTTATCACCAATGGCAGCTCCACTTATGGCTTCGGCCTGCACCAGGGAAAGGTAACCGAGCTTGAGCAATTGCCGGTGTTTTAAATACATGCAGCGTCCTTATCAAGCGCAATAAAAAAGCCACTGCAGTGATGCAATGGCTTAGTATATTTCAGATGGTTGCTGTTAAGGGAAAATACCCAGTTCGGCATAAGAAGTGCCTACTTTATTAATGGCACAGACATAGGCGGCCGTACGCATGTCAGGAATGGCAGGATTGCTTTTCCAGATATCCATGATCTCACGGGTAGCAGCGATCATGGTTTCTTCAAGCCCACTGTGTACAAGATCAACTTCTTCAGGGCCATGCAGGATAAAAGTACGTTCCGTTTCCGTCACATTTTTACCGGTGAGCGATTCAATCTGGCTGAGAATATGACTGTTCATGTTTTCAGTAAATCTTTTTTCCATCCGGCCATAGCGTACATGGCTCAGGTTCTTCAGCCATTCGAAATAAGAAACAGTTACACCGCCTGCATTAAGATACATATCGGGCACTACCAGGGTCCCTTTTGCAGCAAGCACTTCATCCGCTTCCGGGGTCAATGGGCCATTAGCCGCTTCACCAATGATCTTTGCTTTAACATTGGAGACATTATCTGCATTGATCACGTTTTCCAATGCAGCGGGGATCAAAATATCACAAGCCAGTTCTAAGGCATCTGCACCCTTGGCCAGGTTTTTTGCACCTGGGAAATTCAGGATGGAACCTGTTTTTCTCCTGTGTTGAAACACTTCTTCCTCATTCAGCCCGTCAGCACTGTATATAGCGCCTTCATATTCTGAAATGGCTACTATTTTAGAACCATGCTCACGGAAGAATTTTGCACAGTAATAGCCCACATTACCCAATCCCTGTATCACTACTGTTTTTCCTTCCACACCTGTTGCCAACCCGAGTTTCTGCATCACATCGGGCATTTTGCATACTTCGCGGATACCAAAGAAAACTCCCAGACCGGTGGCTTCCTTTCTGCCACGCACACCCCCCTGCGTTACCGGCTTGCCGGTTACACAACCTGCGGCATCAATTTCTCCCGGTTTTAATGAGGTATAGGTATCTACGATCCAGGCCATTTCCCTTTCCCCCGTACCATAATCAGGTGCCGGCACATCAATACCAGGTCCGATGAAATTTTTCTTTACCAGTTCACTCGTGTAGCGCCTGGTGATCTTCTCCAATTCATATACACTATGTTCGCGCGGATTGATCTTGATCCCTCCCTTTCCACCACCGAAAGGCACATTCACAATGGCGCATTTGTAAGTCATGAGCGAGGCAAGTGCCATCACTTCATCCTGGTTCACTTCTTCGCTGAAACGGATACCGCCTTTACAAGGCGATTTATGTTGCGAATGCTGTACACGGTAGGCTTCAATTACTTCAATGCTTCCATCATCCATTTTTACAGGAAACCGCATACTGTAAATACTGTTGCAGGCTTTGATCTGTTCCAGTATCCCTCTTTCCCATTTGGTGAACTTGGCCGCTTTGTCGAAACTTCTTTCAACACTCTGAAAAAAGCTGTACGGTTTGTGATCTGACATGAGCTAATCGTTTTTGTTTTTTTGACTTGAGTTTATGAACAAGCAGTATTGAGCGGTACTGCTTTTGAGCCTTTTCATGAGATGCCGATCATTTCTTCTCCAGTTTGCTGATCTTCCTGTCCAGCGCAAAAACATACAGGAACAGGCCTGTAAGGATGGTTACCACCACAACAATGACAACGTATATCTTTCCATTACTGCGCATCACACCTGTATTTTCTTCAGGCAGCACTTGCTGTGCTGTAGCATATAATACGTTGATGGCCAGCAGGATAGCCAGCAGGACAATCTTTTTCATCTTATTCATTTACTAAGTGTTGTTCTTTGAGTATTGACAGACGGATGCGCAGTGTGCTGATCCAAACGCCCAATAATGTCCAGCCAATTACTGCCGGATAAAATACAGAACGCATATTGGAATCCAGGTCTTTTCCATTAATGCCCGGATTACCTTCACTTCCCTGCCCGCCCGGGTGCAGCGATTCCGTTAAGCGGGGTAATATCCATAAAGTGGGGAACAGCATAAAAAATGCAAAGACATTGTACACAGCGCCAATCCTTGCGCGCTTTTCATGGTCACTCATACTTCCCCGCAGTACAAAATAAGCCAGGTAAATAAGCAGGGCTATGGCGGCCCCATTCTGTTTCGGATCGCCACTCCAGGGACTGCCCCACTGGTAATTGGCCCAGATGGAGCCGGTAATGAGCCCCAGTACGCCAAACAATGTTCCGGTAGCTGCATACGCGCTGGAATAATAATCATGCATCGGGTTATTACTGCGCAGGTATTTAGCAGCATATACCACAGAAGTGAATAACAGGATCATCATTCCAAACCACATGGGTACGTGGAAAAAAAAGTTCCGGATCGATTGCTGCATCCGGTCATCCAGCTTTGGCACTTTTACAAGGAATCCGTATATACAGGTATAAAGGAGTAATACGAATGATAATATCTTCCACCAGGATTTGCGAATCATGATCTCTTTTTTACAATAACCCTTTCTGCTTCGGCAGTAAAACTAACAACTGTGAGCGCAAAATTAGGGGAATTACAAGGATTGGGGAAATGAGAATTGAAGGAATAATTGGGAATTGAGGAAATGCAATTTAACTTGGTCATTAGTTATGGGAAACCCGCTTTTGCATATCCGTGACTTATCTGTTGATTTTATTACAGACGGCAATCGTACCCAGGCCTTGCAGCATATTGACGTTACAATTAATCGCGGCGAGATCCTTGCCATTGTAGGAGAGTCAGGATCTGGCAAATCGGTTATGTCTTTGTCCGTTTTGCAATTATTGCCCTCTCCACCAGCCATTTACAGTTCAGGCGCGCTATTATTATCATTCAATGAAGAAAAAATAGATGTGTTGAAAATGCCGGCGGAAAGGTTGCAAACTATTCGTGGCAGCCGTGTTGCCATGATTTTCCAGGAACCGATGACGGCTTTGAATCCTGTATTTACCTGTGGGTTCCAGGTAATGGAAGCCATCAGGCAACACAATAAGCTGACAAAAGCCGTCGCCAAAAAAAGGACCATTGCCCTTTTTGAAAAAGTACAGCTCCCGGTACCTGCCGATATGTTCAGCAGGTACCCACATCAATTGAGCGGGGGACAAAAACAGCGGGTCATGATTGCCATGGCTATGAGCTGCGAGCCTGCTTTACTCATCTGCGATGAGCCCACTACCGCCCTGGATGTAACAGTGCAAAAAAGTATCCTGACACTTATTCGCGAATTACAGCAGCAAAATAATATGGGCGTCATATTCATCACGCATGACCTTGGTGTGGTTGCAACCATCGCAGATCGTGTTGCAGTGATGTACAAAGGGAAGATTGTAGAAGAGAAACCGGCATGGCAACTGTTTCAGCATCCTGAACACCCCTATACCAGGGCGCTGCTGGCCTGCAGGCCAGCGTTACATAAAAAAGGAGAACGGTTGCCTGTTGTGAGTGATTTCATGGAACCCAGTGGTTCAGATAAAAAAAGAGATACAACGATGAGTGATAGCAGCAGCCGGTTTACATCGCCCCTGCTTGAAATAAAGCATTTAAAAATCTATTACCCCAGTAAAAAAAACTTCTTCGGCAGAGTGGTCAATTACACCAAAGCGGTAGATGATGTAAGTTTTACAGTGTTTGAAGGAGAAACATTGGGACTCGTTGGGGAATCAGGATGTGGTAAAAGTACATTGGGCAGGGCTATACTACGCCTGGTCGATGTTACCAGTGGAAATATTAGCTATAAAGGAAAGGACCTGCTGGCTACCGGCAGCCGGCAACTGAAAGCTTTACGCAAAGACATGCAGATCATTTTCCAGGATCCTTACGCTTCTTTAAATCCCCGCATTACTATTGGTGATGCCATAGCCGAACCATTAGCTGTTCACGGGCTTGCTGCCACTGTGCATGAGCAAAAGGAAAAGGTAATTGCCCTACTGGAAAAAGTAGACCTCAAAGCCGAACACTACAATCGTTACCCGCACGAATTCAGCGGGGGACAACGTCAGCGAATCGTGATTGCAAGGGCGCTTGCCCTGCAACCTTCTTTTATAGTGTGTGATGAAAGCGTATCTGCGCTTGACGTGAGTGTGCAGGCCCAGGTACTCAACCTGCTGAACGACCTGAAAAAAGAATTCGGTTTTACTGCTATCTTCATTTCTCACGACCTGTCTGTTGTACGGTATATCAGCGACCGTATCATGGTAATGAACAAAGGTCGTATAGAAGAAACAGGCCCGGCCGAATCTGTCTATCATCATCCTCAAAGCGCTTACACACAACGGCTTATTGCATCAATCCCTGGGGTCAGCGGTTTTCAGTTTCAAGTCCCCGATTCCTGATTATCCAATTATTTCGTACCTTTGCCGACTTCACTAAAAAAACTCATGCCGTAACATGAAATTATCGCAATTCAAATTTGACCTTCCTTTAAACCTTATTGCACAAAATCCAACCAAAAGACGAGAAGACAGCCGCATGATGGTTGTTGACCGTAAAAGCGGGCACATGGAAAACAAACATTTCCGTGACATCCTGGAGTATTTCGACGATAAGGACGTGTTTGCAGTAAACAACACCAAAGTATTTCCGGCGCGTATGTATGGCCGCAAGGAAAAAACCGGCGCTAAGATTGAGGTCTTCTTGCTAAGAGAATTGAATAAGCCCAACCGTTTATGGGATGTGATCGTTGATCCTGCAAGAAAGATCCGTGTGGGCAATAAACTTTATTTTGGCGACAACGAAGAACTCGTTGCCGAAGTAATTGACAACACAACCAGCCGTGGACGTACCATTCGTTTTTTGTGGGAAGATGATGATGAAAGCTTTAAGAAAATGCTGGAATTTTTGGGAGAAACCCCGCTTCCTAAATACATCAAGCGTAAACCTGATGAAGAAGATAAAGAGCGCTACCAGACTGTTTACGCAAAATATGAAGGCGCTGTTGCTGCCCCTACAGCAGGGTTGCACTTTAGTAAAGAGCTGATCAAGCGTTGTGAGATACTGGGTATCCGTTTTGCAGAAGTGACCCTGCATACAGGTCTGGGCACTTTCCGGCCAATTGAAGTGGAAGATCTCAGTAAACATAAAATGGATGCTGAGTATTATGCCATTACAGAGGAAGCCTGCCGTATTGTAAACAAAGCCAAAGAAACAGGCCATCGTGTCTGCTCTATCGGTACTACCACCATGCGAGCTATGGAAAGCAGCTTTACTGCACAAAAACTGTTGAAGCCGAGTGAAGGATGGACCAACCATTTCATTCATCCACCTTATATTTTTAATGTGGCAGATAGCCTGGTTACCAATTTCCACCTTCCTAAAACCAGCCTCCTGATCATGACCTGCGCTTTTGCTGGTTACGATCTGGCAATGGAAGCTTATAAAAAAGCAATTAAAGATAAATATCGTTTTTTCAGTTATGGAGATGCGTTATTGATCATTTAAGGTTATTACACAATACTTAAATACTTAAAAGAAGAAGCCGCCCGTTACCGAGTGGCTTCTTTTTTTAAAAACGACAACCCCATGTGCATAATTTTGAGTAAGGGGGGAGTGTATCTGACAAAACCGAACCTGGCTCTAAACTAACAATCATTAGTTATAAAAGCAAGATAAAAGCCTTTTTTTTCTTTTTAATTTGTCTTCTCTGCTGTTTTTTTAAGATTTCCCAGGTTTTTTTCCATCATTGGGCCGATTATTTTATCGTTCATAATAGATCCCAGTTTTTCCCAGGGATACCAGCTAAGCCGCTGCTGGAACTGCCATTGCACCACCGTTACATGCTGGGCGGGGCTGAAAATAAGGTTCATGGTACTCACTTGCAGATGACCGTTCCTGGTGCGCCAGGTGGACTCGACAGCAGTAGCTGAAACCCGGGTAATAGTTACGTCCGTTCCGCCAAGCCTGGCCTGTGTAGCAGAAATAATGTTAACCGAAGTATCATTCATGCCATCGATCCAGTTCTTCCATTGGCGCAGGTCCCTGATCCGGACTAAAACAGAATCGGCAGGTGCCTCCACGTTAATTGCCCTTGAGACAATAACCACAGAGGGCAAGAGAGAAGTCATAAGGGTGGCCAATACAAATAACCCGGCTATACTAATCAAGGCCAGTTTAATCAAACGCATGCTTATTCCCATTTAAATGTTTTGAATGCTGCTGCATATACAACAATTGTCCATATTCCCAGGATGCCCAGCTCTTTCCAGCAACTGGCAAGGCTGGCTCCTTCGAAAGCAATATTGCGCATGGCATTATTAAAATGGGTCAGGGGTAGCAAGCGGCAAAGGGGCTGTAACCATGAAGGGAACGCTTCAATAGAGAAAAACGTACCCGCCAGCAGGAACTGGGGCATAGTGATCAGGTTGGCGAAAGGAGGAATACTGCTTTCATTTTTAGAAACACTGCTCACGATGAATCCAAATCCCATAAACAGGATGAGCGCTATAAAGCTCAGTAGCATGATAGCCAGGAAAGTTTGCAGTCCGTGTACCAGCGTAAAATGAAATATAAAATGCCCCACAACAATAATAATGATCGCCGTCAACATCTGGAATATGACCCTGCTTACAGCCTCACCGAGTACAATATAGGATCTGCGTATTGGGGTAGCATAAAACCTTTTCAGTACCAATTGCTGCCGGAGGTTGAAGAAGAGGAATGCTACACCAAATACACCTGAACTTAGCAAAGAGAACCCCAACTGGCCTGGTAAGATAAAATCGATGGTACGATAGATACGACCGGGGATCTTTTGAACAGTATTATTGACAATGGCAATTGTAGAGGTATTAGCATATGTTCTTTGGTTGATACCGCCGATCACTGCATTCAGAATGGATTGCAGTACCTGTATATTCTGCGGGTTCACAGCTTCTGAACTGGTAAGGCTGATTTTATACGGTGGGTTTTCAAGGCCTGACTTTTCGATATTGATCACAGCCGTGATCCTTCCTTTTTCAAGGTCTTCACGTAGTTCTTCGCCTGTTTTGTTGACAACATGTATTCCTGCAATATTTTTGATTACCGGGTAGATCGGATTTACGGTGTCGGTATTTTTATCAAAAGCAACAGTCAGGGAAAGCTTGCCACCTCCGCCGATAAATCCAAAAACCAATATGAAGATCAAAGGGAATGCGATGCTGAAAACAACGGCGGAAGGGCTGCGGAAAATAGCCCTCAGGCTCCCACGGGTTATGGCAGTCATTGCCTTAAGCTGGCTATACTTAGCGCTCATAAATGGTTCATTATACCAACAAATCTATCTTTTTATTTACCGATACCAAAAACAGAAGTGACTATTGGAAAAAATATCAGGAAGTAAGACAAAAGTCGTATATTCGTATGACAAATGGCAGGTATGGCAAAAATTAAAAAAACAACCCGGCCCGCAACCACACTTCCCCAGGGAAGGGAGGCGCAGGCGGCTTATACGCCGGCTAAAAAGCCATTGTTAGTAGCAGATTTCACTTTTAAGAAATTTAAAAAGGTAGCTGATCTTGTTCCTTTTACCCAGGCCGAATGGGCCAGTATCCTGCATCTTTCAGAAAGAACATTGCAGCGCTATGCCAAAAGCAACACCTCTTTCGAAGCTATCTACACAGACCGCATCCTGCATATACAGGAGCTCATTAACATGGGGCTCGAAACGTTCGCCGATGCCAATGCGCTATACCGCTGGCTTCAACGGGAGAAAAATGTGCTTGGCAGCACATTAACTTTCGAATCACTCTATTCCAGCAGGGGTATCCAGGAAATCATAGATGAGATCGGAAGAATTCAATACGGTGTATACATATGATCCTGTACAGGTTTTCACCCCGTATTTTCAGCAGGGACCTGAGTGGCGAAGGTGCACGCAGATTCGGAGGCCGTTGGAACAGTAAAGGTGTACCAGTTGTGTATACAAGTTCTAGCATTTCTTTGTCCCTGTTAGAACTATTGATTCATAACTCCAGCTATGATGAGATCAATACCAATCATTTAACCATCATCCAGGTCCCTGATCAGGTTGTGGCAATTGACAATGCACAATTAAAAAAAGAATGGATACAAGACGAGGCATACACCCGTTTTATTGGCGATGAGTTTCTCAGAACACGATCCTCATTGCTATTGAAAGTTCCATCTGCCATTATCACGGAAGAATCGAATGTATTGTTAAATCCAAGGCACCCGGACTTCAAAAAAGTTCAGATCCAATCAGCCAAATTGTTTCACTTTGATAGCAGGCTCTTCAAAATGGCTCCTTAATTTATTTCAACTGTAAATGGCAACCTGGCTTGTGGAATCCCTATCATGTCCTTCACCTTCTTTATCTCCTGCAATAGTTTAAACTGATCGCCTCCTATTTCTTCTTTGATGAGATCCTTTTTGATCGATTTTTTATAATTACTCATCAGCTGCTCTATAAAATTCTTTTTCTCAGGGTATTCTTTGGTCCGGTATTCTTTCAGCTTAGCCATCCTGGCAGCGCAATCCACCGCATCCTGCATGGTTCCTATCCTGTCTACCAGTCCTACTGCTACTCCCCTGCTGCCTGTCCACACACGCCCCTGTGCAATACTATCAATATAAATCATGTCCCTTTTACGGCCATCCGATACACGTGATTTGAACGTATGATAAACAGAGTCTGTCATTGCCTGAAAAAAATGTTTTTCTGTTTCCGTCAGTGGCCTGTCGCCTGCCCCCATATCTGCATACGGCGCTGTTTTCACTCTGTCAAACGTAATTCCCAATTTGTTTTTAAAGAACGATTCATAGTTTGGTATAATGCTGAACACCCCAATAGAACCGGTAATGGTATTGGCGTCTGCAAAAACAGAATCTGCATTGCAGGAAATATAATATCCGCCCGATGCAGCCACGTCGCCCATACTTACCACTACAGGTTTTTCTTTCCGGGTCAATGTTATTTCGCGCCAGATCACATCACTCCCAAGGGCACTCCCACCGGGAGAGTTGACACGGAAAACGATTGCTTTTACGTCTTTATCCAGCCTTATCTTCCGCAACAGTGTCCTGAAAGCGTCACTGGCTACCTGTTCATTATCGCCTTTACCATCAATGATCTCTCCGCTTGCATATACAATGGCTATTTTATCACCGCTTACATCTTTTTTAAATGAAACTGCTTTGCCATAATCGTTAAAAGTGACAAAATTAATTTTGTCACGTTCCCCCAATTTCAGCTTACTGAGCAATACGGCCTTGACTTCATCGTCATATTTTAATCCATCGACCAAGTTATGCTGTAAAGCATCATTTGCGGTCTGAATGGTTCCATCTACGGCCAGTGTTCTCAACTTCATCGTGTCTGTTTTGCGTGCTTCGGCAGCAGCCTGCAGAAAGCCAGTATACAGATCGCCCAGCCAGACAGTCGTTTGCAAACGGTTGGCGTCTGTCATTTTTGTCTCACGTAAAGGCTCTGTTGCGCTTTTGAATTTGCCGGCATAAAATATCTGTGGCTGTATTTCCAACTTATCGAGTGTGCCTTTAAGGAACATCAGGTTGGATACAAACCCGCCCCAATCCACTCCTCCCTGCGGGTGGCAAAAGATCTGGTCTGCTGCATTTCCTACATAATATCCTTTTTGGGAAATGACCTCACCATATGCAATCACAAATTTTCCGCCCGTTTTAAAATCAAGTATGGCTTTCCGTAATTCTTCGCTTGCAGCGAACCCATTGGCGTTGCGTGCACAGCTAACATAGATCCCCTTTATGGAAGAATCGGTTTTAGCGTGGCGTACCATCCTTATCACATCGTACAGCGAAGGTGCCTCAATGACAGTTTCATCAATTAGTACCCCCAGCGGATTCTCCTGCTTCTGCTCCTTGAAATGGTTAGACAGGTCTAATACCAGCACCGCATTACTCCCAACCACCGGTTTGTCGGCCGAGGTTGCACTTACAATAAACCCAATCAACACAAATATGCCGATCACAGTAAAAATAACCAGCGCCAAAAAGGCTGCAAAAAACGTTTTAAAGAAGCTTTTCATAATTTTCTGTAACTGCTTTATGAATTTAAAGATATTTGAAGCCAACTACTCTACCAATTTATGAGGACAGCTTATTTGTTGATAGGCGGCAACCTGGGAAACCGACCGGTATACCTGCAACAGGCGATTGATCAGATCGAGGCATCCTGTGGTATTATCTTAAGGCGTTCATCAGTCTATGAAACAGCTGCATGGGGCAATACGGACCAGCCTTCTTTTTACAACCAGGCCCTGGTTGTGGAAACAATGCTTGAACCGGCACACCTCATCCGGCAGTTACTTTCCATTGAAGAAGCAATGGGGCGGAAAAGGGATATTAAGATGGGACCGAGGATCATTGACCTTGATATCCTGTTAATAGATGACCTCATTATTCAATCACCTGCGCTTGTACTGCCGCATCCGGCATTGCCTCAACGAAGGTTTGCCCTGGTGCCTTTAGCGGAAGTGGCACCCGAATTAGTACATCCTGTCCTGCATAAAACCATCAGCCAGCTACTTGATGAATGTACAGATGAGCTGAATGTGCAAAAAAAATAGCCTGCCAGATACTGTTGACGGTTAATTTTGACAGTCATCGAGCATGTAACCGAGAATGAAGCACCATTTTATAACTGTTGAGGGGAATATAGGCGCGGGAAAAACGACACTGGCGCATTTACTGGCCAGGCATTTTAATGCACGGCTCATATTGGAGGAGTTTGCAGACAACCCTTTCCTGCCAAAATTCTACGATAATCCACAACAATATGCTTTTCCGCTGGAACTGTTCTTTATGGCAGAGCGTTACAAGCAGCTGAAAGAAATGGTGCATACCAAAGATATTTTTCAGCATGTAACAGTATCTGATTACCTGTTCACCAAATGTTTACTGTTTGCCAAAGTAAACCTGCCGGAAGAAGAATTCAGGTTGTATCAGAAGCTGTTCGATATCATACATCAGCAGCTGGTATTTCCCGATATACTCATTTACCTGCATGCGCCTGTACAGAAATTACAGGCCAATATCAAAAAAAGAAACCGGGGATATGAACAGGGCATTTCTGACGAATACCTGTTCAATATCCAGGAGACCTATACAAGCTATATCAAACAGCACAATATCAAGACCATTTTTATCGATGCCAGCAATGCCGATTTTCTCAGCAACGAAAAACACTTGCAGGTCGTATTGAATGCGTTGGACAAGGATTATGATGTTGGACAGCACTATTTTTCATTACCATAGCGCTAACAAACCAATGTAACGATATTTTTATGACCACCACAGACATGCAAAGCACAGACCCGTTTGAATCGATACGTGTTCCAGAATTCAGAAGCCTTGTATCGGGGAGATTTTTGTTTATTATGGGGCTAAGGATGATGAGCACACTGGTTGGCTGGTGGATCTATGAACTAACCAATGCTCCATTTGCCATTGGCCTGATCGGCCTGTCGGAAGTCATTCCTGCCGTTTCATGTGCCTTGTATGCCGGTCACATTATTGACCTGAGTGAGAAAAGAAAACTTTTGCTTCGCGGAGTGGCGTTGTACACAATTGCTATTCTTGTATTATTACTCCTCTCTACTCCTTTTACCACAGCCCGGTTGTCTAACCAGTGGATTGCTATCTGTATTTATGGCGTCATTTTTTGTACCGGGATCATTCGATCGTTTTCAGGACCAGTGTTCAACGTTATATTGGCCAATGTTGTTCCCAAAACAAGGTTGCAGAATGCAACAACCTGGAACCAGGGAGCCTGGTTGCTGGCATCTGTTACGGGACATGCAACCGGCGGCTTTCTCATTGCGGGGCTGGGTAACACAGGTACACTTATTACCATCGCGTGCCTGATGACCGGTGCATTTATTACTTTATTCCAGTTGAAACCACATCCACCGCTAAATGAGAGGGGAGAGAAAAAAACCTTGGACAGTGTGAGAGAAGGAATTGATTTTGTATTTAAAACAAAGGAAGTACTCGGTGCCTTATCTCTTGATCTTTTTGCTGTGCTGTTTGGCGGCGCGGTGGCAATGGTTCCTGTTTATGCCAGGGATATTTTAAAAGTAGGGCCGCAGGGTTTCGGTTTCCTCAATGGGGCTTCTGACATCGGTTCCATATGTATCGTAATCATGTTAACCCTGTTCCCTTTACGCAGGCGCCAGGGCAGAAAATTGTTATTTGCAGTAGCTGGTTTTGGCATGTGTATCATCACATTTGCATTATCCACCACTTTCTGGCTATCCTTTTTTGCATTAATGCTGGGCGGCATGCTCGACGGCATCAGTGTTGTTGTAAGAGGCACCATTATGCAACTGAAAACACCAGACAATATGCGGGGCAGGGTAATGAGCGTGAACTCCATGTTCATTAACAGCAGTAATGAACTCGGGCAATTTGAAAGTGGCGTAGCCGCTAAACTTTTAGGCATTGTTCCATCGGTCGTTTTTGGAGGATGTATGACACTGGGCGTAGTCATCTTCACCTGGATCAAAGCACCCAGCTTGCGCAAAATGGAATATTAATTATAGCATTGACAGTTGCCGTATTTTCTTTCTGTCGCCAACGATCCATACAACATCTCCCCATTCAAATACCAGGTCTGATGCCGGATTGAGTATCCGTTCCCCCTCCCGTTCAATCCCTACCACCAATCCATTTGTTTGTTCGCGTATACCAGATCCGCGGATGGTTTTTCCTTTTAAACGCGTGTGTTCATCAACCACAATATTTTCCAGCTCCACATTTTCTTTATCCGCATTGAAACCCTCTGTGCATTCTACGATAATTTTACTAAACTCCAGTAGCTGTTGGTCTGTACCAATCACTCCAATGGTATCATACGGATACATGCGCTCCTGGCGTGCAGGTGCATACAATACCAGGCTCCCCCTCTCAATAAAAGCTATATTGATGCCATACTGTTCCCTCCATTTCAATGATTCAAGTGTTTCCCCGATGAATGGCGCCAGGGGGCTGATCTTATATTGTGTGATATGCCCATCCCATGGTGAAAGATGATTGCGCGCCCTTTGTTGCTCAGCTACTTCTTTTTCGTGCAGGTTGTGCAGGAAACGGTCTTCGATACGCTGGTAGAATTGCTGGAGTTTTTGCCTGAATATCACCAGAACCACCATCATGAATATAATGGTAGTGGTAACTGCAATCCAGAAAGGAAATATCTGTTTCATCAACGAACCAACCAATACTATTGCCAGCAGGTTACGTGCCACTTCCAGCATCACAAGCGGGCCGTGGCTGTATTTTTGGTTCAGCCACAAGGCTGCATAAGTGCTCTTTTTGATCTTTTTTACAGTGAGTGCCCAGATAAAGGGCGACATCAGCAGTAATGCCGTCATGGCCGTTGTTATCCTGCCAAAGACCAGATTTTGAACATGTTTCAATACAAAAGGAAGCAGGAAATAAGCGGTTAATAAGATCAAAGCAATGATCACCACACTATTCACCAATACGATCTGCAAATAAAAATGCAGGAATCGTTTCCAGCCACTTTCACCTTCTATCGTCTGTGAACTGCTGCTGTACCTGTCGAGTGATTTAATCCATCGCCTGGGTAGCGTTTGTTGCAGGAACTGATACAAGGGATCAGCCAGCCTGATCATATAAGGTGTTGCAAAAGTAGTGATCACTGAAACACCCACAGCAATTGGATACAGGTAGGAACTCGTCACTTTTAATGAAACGCCCAGCGAAGCAATGATGAACGAGAATTCACCGATCTGCGACATGCTGGTTCCGGCTTTTATGGATTGCTTCAGCGTGCGCCCTGATAACAAAGCCCCGGCACTCACAAAGATTGTTTTACCTGCCATAACACTCACTGTCAGTATCAACACGGGAACAGCGTATTGTACCAGTATGGCAGGATCGATCAGCATACCTACGGACACAAAAAATATGGCACCAAAGAGGTCTTTAACCGAAGCAATGAGGTGTTCAATTTTCTCTGCCTGCGTTGTTTCTGCAAGAATAGAACCCATGATGAACGCGCCTAATGCAGCAGAAAAGCCTACCTTATCGGCCAATACCACCATACCCAGGCAAAGGCCAAGTGATATTATTAATAAAGTTTCGCTGTTCAGCCACCTGGAAACCCTTTTAAAGAAAGTGGGTAGCAAAAATATCCCCATCACAAACCACAGACACAAAAAGAATAATAGTTTCAGTATTGAAAATAGCATTTGAGAACCTTCAAACTGGCGACTGACCGCCACAGTTGATAACAATACCATCAGCAAGATGGCCACAAGATCTTCAATCACCAATACACCCAATACCAGACCTGTGAATTGCTGCGATTTAAGTCCCAATTCATCAAACGCCCTGAAAATGATCGTAGTAGACGAAATGGCAATGATACCACCAAGAAAAAGGCTGTCCATATATGGCCAGCCCAGTATTTGCCCCATTGTATAACCCAGTAGCATCATGCATGACAATTCCACCACGCCGGTAATGACCGCCGATCCTCCTACTTTCAGCAGTTTTTTAAAGCTGAATTCAATACCCAGTGCAAACAGGAGAAACACCACCCCGATTTCTGCCCAAATCCTGATACTCTCCAGGTCAGTAATAGTAGGAAATAGCTTAAAATTGGGGCCTACCAATAAGCCAGCGATGATATAACCTAATACCACTGGCTGCCTGAGTTTTTTGAAAAACAAAGTGATGACACCAGCGGCACCGAGTATTAAAGCGAGGTCTTTAATCAGGGCAGGTACATGGTTCATAGGCGTTTTTTGGGCAAGAATATACAAAAAAAGCCGGCGCCTCTATCAGGGTTTAATCAATTTTTCTAATACATAATATACTGCCGGACAAAAACTAGCATTTTTTAGGGTGATAGCAGGGCGTTTCAGCAATACGTCCTCATCGGTATAAGGAAAGCGGTGACAGTCGGAAGGTCGCTGGTCATATATACTACAATAATTATCTGTACCGAGAAAAGGACAAGGCTTGTTTTTTAATACATAATCTCCCTCCCGGTCAAGTGCCAGGTAAGTATCAATGAAAACACTTTCTTTCATTCGCAGGTGTTTGCTGATTCTTTTGATATCCGGTGTTTTGAACCGGGGGGAATAATTTTTGCAGCAATTGGCGCATTGAAGACAGTCAATGTGGCTAAATGCTTCTTCATGGAGATCCGGTAATCGTTTCAATACCTTATTCTTATCAGCTCGTTGCAACAACTGCTTGTATTGCTTCTGGTGTTCAGCACTCTTTTTTTCCCAATTATCCATATTTACTTCTTCCATAATTTGTGCAATCGATTGACAAATATACCTCCCTTTCCTGCATTCACCCCTTTTCCCCAGCCCTGTTAAGCATGCATTTTTTCCGAATGTATCCACGTACCTTTGCCGCGTCTTAAAACAAGCATATTGCTATGAACTTATTTGAAGAACAATCCACAGAGTTTCAACGCAGACATAATGGCCCTAACCAGGCCGATACAGAGGCCATGCTCAAGGTTATTGGTGCTACAACGCTAAATGAGCTGGTTAGTAAGACTGTTCCGGAGGCCATCCGTATTAAGCAGCCTTTAGAGATCCCACCGGCCATTAGTGAATTTGAATATTTAGCTGAGTTGAAGAAAGTGGCGGCAAAGAATAAAGTTTATAAAAATTATATCGGACAGGGTTATTACGGCACCATTACACCAAGTGTTATTCTACGCAATGTTTTTGAAAATCCGGGATGGTATACCCAATATACGCCTTACCAGGCAGAGATTTCACAAGGCCGGCTTGAAAGTCTGCTGAATTTTCAAACCATGGTGGCCGATCTTACCGGCTTACCTATATCTAATGCTTCCCTGCTGGATGAAGCAACTGCAGCAGCGGAGGCCATGGCCATGATCTTCCATCATGTGAACAAGACCGATGTGATCAATAAACCAAAACTGTTTGTTGACAATAGCATATTTCCGCAGACGAAGGATGTACTTATTACACGTGCTGCGCCTATTGGCATTGAATTGGTGTATGGCGATTACAAAACGGCAGTACTTGACCAGAGTTACTTTGGCGCTATCTTACAATATCCCAATAGCAATGGTTCGGTAGAAGACCATCAGGCATTTATTAAACAGGTGCATGCGGCTGAGGGGCTTGCAGTCGTGGTTACCGACCTGCTGGCACTGACCCTGCTGACCCCTCCGGGCGAATTAGGTGCAGATGTAGCAGTAGGAAGCGCCCAGCGTTTTGGGGTGCCAATGGGATATGGCGGACCACATGCAGCTTTCTTTGCAACCAAAGACGAATTCAAGCGCGGCATGCCGGGTCGTTTGATCGGGGTAAGCATTGATGCACAAGGGAACCGTGCTTTGCGTATGGCGTTGCAAACAAGGGAGCAGCATATCAAACGGGAAAAAGCTACTTCCAATATTTGTACAGCGCAGGCATTGCTGGCAAATATGGCAGCAATGTATGCAGTGTATCATGGAGCATCCGGCTTGAAAGCGATTGCTGCACGTATTCACCTGCTAGCCCAGGCTGTTGCCAGTGAACTTACCCAGTTGGGTATACAACAGAACAACACTTATTATTTTGATACGCTTCATATTACCGGGGTAAATACTACCTCCCTTAAAAAGATGGCAGAGAAATTCCACACCAATTTCTTTTACGCTGCGGATGGTTCGGTAAATATCAGTATCGATGAAACAACATCCATCGATGATGTTAACACCATCATTAAAATATTTGAATCGCTTACAGAGAAGAGTACTGGCAGACAAATAACTACTGCAAACCTGCCGTCTATCGGTTATCAGTTACCTGCTGTTCTTCAGCGCAGTTCAGTCTATTTAACCCATCCTGTATTCAATACGCACCGCAGCGAAAGCCAGATGATGCGTTACCTGAAACAGCTGGAAAATAAAGACCTTGCCCTGAATACAAGCATGATCAGTCTCGGGAGCTGTACCATGAAGCTGAATGCAGCAACTGAAATGATCCCCGTAAGCTGGCCTGAGTTTGCCGGCTTACACCCATTTGTTCCTGCAGACCAGGCAGAAGGCTACCAGCAGATTATCAGCGAACTGAATGATTTCCTTTGCCAGATCACCGGCTTTACTGC
>JBHAFM010000080.1:0-11627 GCA_041856175.1 Sediminibacterium sp. | reverse complement strand
TTATCCATTACGAAATGGCTGGTACTGCCGTTCTACCTGCAACGCTGGTGGACTTTCAGTATCAACTCAATATCCTGCATAGCTGGCGCATTTGTCATGTGGCGGTTACGGAAACAAACAGAAGGCCACAAGGTCATTTTTGCCGCCGCCGGATTGTATGTTCTTTTTAACCTGCTGGCAGTACTTTGCAATGTTTTTGGCAGGCTAACCCTTGCACAGCTTTTTAGTGCAACAGGAGTTTTTGCCTTTGCCCAGACAGCTGGTCTCCTTGTATTTACGGGAGCGATCACGGAAGCTTTTCTCCTTCAGATCCAAAGCAGCAGGGTGCGTAAAAACTACCCCGAATATTTTGAATATGCCGGTATCAGGAAGGGGATCAGGCAACTGGTTGTTGCAATTGCAGTCATTATCTGGCTGATCGTATTTGCCACCAACCTGAACATATATACTACGCTTACAGACCAGCTCATATCTTTTTTCACCACATCACGCAAGCTGGGCAGTTTCTCTTTCAGGCTAAGTGGGATCATCCTGTTCCTGGCGATTATCTGGACCGCTAATTTCCTGCAGAAATATATTGCTTATTTCTTTGGAGATATTGGTGATGATGCAGCATTTGATAATAAAGGGCAACGCTCGCGCCTGCTGATCACGAGGCTTCTTTTGCTGACCTCGGGCTTTTTACTGGCTGTTGCAGCTTCAGGGCTTCCCGTTGATAAGATTACCGTAATACTGGGCGCTTTGGGTGTGGGTGTTGGTCTTGGACTGCAAAGCATTGTCAACAATTTTGTTTCGGGCATCATCTTGATTTTTGACCGCCCGTTGCGGATTGGAGATACTGTTGAGATCGGAGACAAAAAAGGACGTGTCAAGGAAATCAGTGTGCGCTCAAGTACGCTTCTCACATCGGATGGGGCAGAAGTGATCATTCCCAATGGCGATGTCCTTTCTCATAACATTGTTAACTGGACGCTCAGCAATACGCATATCCGCGGTGATATTTCCTTCACCATCAATCAACCTGCAGTTTCCGATGATACCCGGCAGGTTATCGTGGAAACCATTCAATCCAATGCCAACGTGTTGTCACAGAAAGCGCCGGAGATACTGGTTAATTCCATCACAGCACAATCAATCCAGGTGAAAGTATATTACTGGTGCAAAGATGTTACCAAAATGGAACATACGCGGAGCGAGATATATACAGGTATTTATGCCCAATTGCAGGCTAAGGGTGTAACCGTATCATAGGCTGGTATTAAGTGGAAATAACCTTTACTTAATTTGCAGTAAGCATAAAAATGGTCAACTTGCGCCCCAAAACATTTTGTTGATCTGAAACTTTTACTGCTTTGAACTTTATAAAGGACATACAAGAGGGGAAAGAAGCAATATTCAGGCAGGTATATAACCAATATAAAGAACGTTTGTTTTTTTACTTTCTGTCCAAAACAGATTCATCCTACCTGGCCCAGGAACTAGTGCAACAAACTTTTATCAAACTCTGGACGTACCGGGAAAAATTGAAACCTGAATTAAGTCTTGATATCCAACTTTTCCGCATAGCACGGACTTCCATGATTGATTTGCTTCGCAAAAAAGCCAATGAAAAAAGAGCTATGGCAGGAATTTCCATTCAGGAAGCCGACAATTCGCTCCAGACGCAGCTGGAAGCCAGAGAAACACTTGGCCGGCTCAATACTGCGCTTGCCCAGTTGCCTGCTATAAGCCAAAAAGCTTTCCGGCTCAGTCGTGAACAGGGGTTGACCTACCACCAGATTGCTGAAACCTTATCTATTTCTCCCAAGACAGTGGAATACCATATTTCCAATGCGCTGAGGATGCTTAAGAAATCTGTCTTTTCCATTTTTCTTATGTTTTAACCGTGGCCAGTATTACCAAAATGTTAAGCGCCAGGGTATTTTCTTTTTCAAACGTTATTATAAGCAGGGTATAAATGATGCAGATTACCAATCAACTCATATATCGATTTTTCAGGGATCAGTGTACTCCGGAGGAGGTAGAAGCAATGGTGCGCTATTTTGATCAACACCCCGAAGTGCTGGAGAAGTACATGGGCGAAGAGGAATGGCTGCAATTCTGCATATCCGACAAATTACATCCTGCTGTTGATAATGATATGTGGAAACATATCAGCGCAGCTAGTGGGCAAACAGCCAGGAAGTATTCAGTCATAAAAACCACAAGATGGGTGGCCGCTGCTGCTGTGATGGTATTAATAGCGGTTTCAGCTTATTTATTTGTGGGCAGGAATAAACATCCTGATACTGTTCTGGCAGACAGGAGCCGGGAAGCCCGGCAAACAGTTGTCGTGAATAATACCACACCATCCATTAAAACATTGCTGCTTGGTGATGGATCAACCGTGTACCTGCAGCCCAACAGTTCTTTGCAATATGACCAGCCGTTTGCTTCCAATAGAAGGTTGTTACAGTTAACCGGACAAGCATTTTTTAAAGTGGCAAAGGATGCTGCAAGGCCTTTTACAGTAACATCCGGTGGGTTGACAACAACAGCGCTTGGTACTTCTTTCTGGATTACAGCATTCCGGCATTCGGGTAAAGTGAATGTGCGTTTATATACCGGAAAAGTAGTGATCAGGAAAGTGGCAGCATCATCTCTTACCTCATTTGAAGATGTGTACCTGGTACCAGGACAGGAGATGACCTTTAGCGAGACGGATAACCAAACCCTGGTAAAGCATTTCTCCCTACAGGCTGAGGAAGCGGTATCTACTGCAGAAAATAAAACAGCAAAACAAGAAGTGCGAAAAGGGCTTGCTTCTGAAAGAGGTTCTTTACAATTCAATAATATGAGCCTGGCAAAAGTATTTGAAACACTGCAGGATCATTATGCGGTAGCCATCCGGTTTGACAAATCAGCAACAGTCCGGATGTACTTTTCCGGAAACTATAAGGACACAGACAGTATTGACGCCATACTGAAAACCATAGCATCATTGAACGGATTGATACTGGAGAAGGATAAAGAGGGTTTCTACATACATCAATAACAAAAATTTCTGAAAAAGGTACTGAAGCACTGTACAAACAGCCCTGAAAAGCTGAACGGTCAACTATTGTCATACATCTAAAATCAAAAATATATAATGCAAAAGATTACGACACGAGGATTCAACAAACGTTTATGGGGCTTCTGCATCATGATGCTGGTACAGCTAGGGCTATTTGCGCAGAACACAGTAACGGTAACAGGTATTGTACAAAATGATAAAGGAACGCCACTTGCCGGAGCTACTGTTCAGGTGAAAAAAGAAAAAACAAGATTCGTTGCTGCTACAACAAGTAATGATAAGGGCGTTTTCAGTTTTGCAAACCTGTCAGCAGGCGGCCCTTTTACCTTTACTGTTTCTTATATAGGGTATGAAACACAAAAGACAGGTAATTATACTTTTAAGGACGGAGATAAGATTTCCTTAGTAGTTGACTTGAAAACTGCAAGCGGTGCGATGAGCGATGTGGTGGTGGTAGGTTATGGAACCAGGAAGAAAAGCGATGTTACTGGCGCTATTGCATCGGTAAAAGCTGATGACATTAAACAGCAGATTGTAACGAGTTTTGACCAGGCGCTGGCCGGTAAAATGCCCGGCGTGCAGGTAATGCAGACAACAGGCGCTCCCGGGGGTAATGTATCTATCAGGATTCGCGGAACTGCATCTATTGCTGCCGGTAACAACCCGCTTTTTGTAATTGATGGTATACCCATGACACAGGATGTTGGCGCCAATTCATTGCCTAATCCTAATAGCTACCAGCAGCCATTAAACCCGTTGGCAACAATAGATATGAATGATATCGAATCTATTGATGTGCTGAAAGATGCTGCTTCTGCTGCCATTTATGGTTCCAGGGGATCGACTGGTGTGGTGTTGATCAGAACCAAAAAAGGATTGGCAGGCAAACCCAGGATCAGTTATGCATTTAACGGTGGTATTCAACAGGTATCAAAAAAAGTAGATGTCCTGAATGCGTATGATTATGCTAAGATGGCATACCAGAGCCATAATAATGCCTACCTGGATGCAGTACCAACAGGAAACCCCAATGATCCTAATAGTGTTCGCCCCAATAATCCTTCTGCGTGGACACCGCCACAGGTATTGCCTTACCTGGCGGGTAAGACCGGATTGACCAATACCAACTGGCAGGATGCTGTATTCAGAAATGCAATGTTTCAGAATCATACCATCAGCGTCAGTGGTGGAGCTGAAAACCTGACCTACTATGTTTCAGGAAATTATTCAGGGCAGGATGGTATTATCCAGAACAATAATTTTAAAAGGTACTCTTTGCGTGGACGTTTAGATGGAGAAGCCAGCAAATGGAAGTTCGGACTTAACTTTTCTCCATCCTATACCATTAACAACCAGGTGGCAGCAGAAGGGCCATGGAATACGGGTGGTAATATTTATGGCATCCCTAATGCTGCAGGAGTTGTTGCCAATGCAATGACCTATGCACCTATTTTTCCTGTTTACAACCCAGACGGAACTTATGCAGACTCAGTAAACCTGTGGGGTTATGGCCAGACAAACCTGCTGAATCCTGTTGCATTGGCCAATAAAATAAAAGACCAGGTGAAAAACTTCCGTTTTTCAGGTTCAGCTTATGTGGAACGGGAACTACTGACAGGATTACGTTACAAGCTGTTCTTTGGTACGGATATCAACACTTTTATTGAAGACTATTACCGGCCAACCGACCTGCCTGTTCAAAGTGCCACACTGCCTTCTGTAGCTTATGGCCTGTCTAAAACCGATCAATACCTGAACTGGATCGTGGAGAATACTTTGACCTACGAAAAAAGGATCGGAGCCGGAAGATTGAATGCATTAGTAGGATACAGCAGCCAAAAAGAGAACCAATACCATAGCTATGTGGTAGCCAATGGTTTTCCCAATGATGTGGTCACTACACTAAATGCAGGCCTGGTAACAGCTGGTTCTTCCTCATTAGAACAGTGGACACTGAATTCCATTATTGCCCGTGTGCAATACGATTTAAAAAGCCGCTATTTCTTTTCCGGCGCTTTACGTAATGACGGAAGCAGCAGGTTTGGGGCCAATAATAAATGGGGACTCTTTCCCTCTGTCTCTGCCGGCTGGCTGATTTCCAATGAGCAATTCTTCGGTGGACTGAAACAGTATATCAGTAGCCTGAAGCTGCGCAGCAGTTATGGCCTGACAGGTAATTTCTCTATACCAAACTATGGTTCACTTGCGCAAATGACATCCTCTAACTATATTTTAGGTAACCAGGTATTGACAAGTGGTATTGCTGTTTCTTCGCCTGCCAATCCGAAATTGACATGGGAGAACACTGCAAGCTTTGACGCGGGACTTGAATTGGGATTTTTGAATAATGCCTTAAATATCACTCTTGATTATTATAATTCCAGGACAAGTAAGTTGTTGTTAAATGTTCCAACACCTGCAGCAACAGGATTTAAAACGCAATTGCAGAATATCGGGCAGCTCAGCAACGAGGGTATTGAAATATCAGCTGCTTATAATAAAAAATTAAACAGAGACTGGAAGCTGGATATTAGTGGCAACATTTCCTTCAATACAAACAAGGTAACACAATTAGGACCAGGCAATGCGCCTATTATCGTAACAGGTGGAACTGGCTCGGCATATTTTATTACACAGGTGGGGCAACCTATTGGCTCCTATTATTTGCTGGTGCAGGACGGTATTTATAAAGATCAGAACGATTTAAATAATTCTCCTCATTTTAGTAATTCACATGTTGGCGACTTCAAGTTCAAGGATGTAAACAATGATGGCAAGCTGGATCCGCTTACCGACAGGGCAATAGTGGGTAATGCCCAACCCAAATATACTTTTGGTTTTAATACTACTATCCGTTACAGAGACTTTGATCTTGCAGTAGCTGTTCAGGGAACGCAGGGCAACAAGATCCTGAATTTATTCAGGAGATATATTGCCAACTCGGAAGGTAATTTTAACAATTTAGGCTTTATGCGCGACCGGTACATTGATCCATCCAATATTGGTAATGGCAACATCAACCGCGCCAACAGGCTTGCTACAGGTAATAATGGAACCATTTCTACCTGGCATGTGGAAGATGGATCTTTTGTAAGGATCAGGAATATTTCCTTAGGTTATAACTTCAACGAACGCCTGGTTAAAAGAGCAGGACTGTCAGCCTGCAGGGTATATTGTTCTATGCAAAATCCCTTCACATTTACCAAATACACGTTGTTCAACCCGGAAATATCAGACAGGCCAAATAATGCATTGGCGCCAGGTGAGGACTATGGTTCTTATCCTTTAGCCCGCAGTATTGCCTTAGGTTTAAATATATCATTCTAATATTAAAATCATTCTCACATGAAATATATTAAACTACTAGCTATATCATTTATTTTCTTAGTATCCTGCCAAAAGAGTTTTATCGCATTAACACCTCAGTCGGCAGTAACCACTGATGCTTTTTTCAAATCAGCTGCAGACGCTATTACCGCTGTTAATGGTTGTTATTCCAGTTTGAGTTCAGGCAGTCAATATGGACAGAACTTTCAGTCACTCATGGAAGACCGGGGCGATAACACGCTTACCCTGGATATATCCGGTAACTCAGGCACCAACTATAAACTCGCCCACTTTACGGATGATCCCAGTAATGACATCTTATACAGTACCTGGGTGAGCCTTTATAATAGCATATTCAGGTGTAATACTGTTTTGGATAATATTACCCAGATAAGTATGGACAACGGGCTGAAAAACAGGCTGAAAGGAGAAGCGCAGTTTATCAGGGCACTTGCTTATTTCAACCTGGTACGTTTATGGGGCAATGTTCCTTTGATTACAACAACAGTATCGGTAGAACAAGCTTACACATTGAAGCGTAATGATATTGCAGCAGTGTATAAACAAGCAGAAGCAGACCTTCAGTTTGCGGCGGCCAATCTTCCGGCAGGCTATACGGGTGCAGACATCGGACGGGTTACTTCCGGAGCGGCGAATGGACTTTTAGGAAAAGTATATTTATATGAAAAGAAATATACTGATGCGAATACTGTATTACAGGCTGTCATTAACAGCAATAGTTTCTCCCTTTTACCCAATATCGCCGACGTATTCAGCCCGGCTAAAAAGTACAATGCTGAAATACTGTTTGCCGTTCGTTATGCTTCGGGTATTACAGGGCGAAATCATGGATTCTGGTATACCAATGGTAATAACCTGCCTACGGTTGACAGCTCTATTATAAAAGCATATACAATCAATGATGCAAGAAAAACGCTGACAGACCCTGTTAAACCGGTGGGTCTGACCTTTACCGGTCCCCGTAAGTTCATGGATGCACCTGATGCTTCAAAAAATTCAGGACTTGACTTTCCTGTATTGCGTTTTGCCGATGTATTACTGATGCAGGCAGAAGTATTGAATGAACAAGCCTATAATCCGGGCTCAACCAATGGAACAGCTTTTTATTACCTGAATATGGTGAGACAGCGTGCGGGTTTAGCAACTTTGTCCCCTACAGACCTGCCAGACCAGGCAAGTTTCCGGGCTGAAGTGTACAAACAAAGAAGGCTGGAACTTCCTTTTGAATGCGACCGGTGGTTTGACCTGGTGCGGACAGGCCAGGCTATCGAGGCCATCCAGGCTGATGTAGCAAAAGCTATTCCTCTTATCCAGCCATACCGGTTTATTTATCCCATTCCGCAATCAGAGTTGAGTATTGTCAATAACCCGGCTATTTTTCCGCAAAACCCGGGGTACTGATTATTACTGAAGACACGATAGGTAAAAGCCACCGGTTGATGCAAGGAAGGATATGTTGCATTAACCGGTGGTTCTTTTTTTTCGGGCAATTTTATTTATTTAAGGAAGCGATCTTCTGTGCCTGGGTAGTGGTATAGTATTTGGCAATCATATTGGGCACTTCCCAGCTTGGCATAGTATGCTTTTGCAGGTACTCCAGGTATTTCTCGGTCACTTTTGCAAAATGACCTTCATGTGTTTCTTTATATTCGTCGGGTATGGTCACTTCCCAGCCGTTCTTGTTCTTAACGAGGCCAACTCCTCTATACAACCGGTTTATTTGCTGAATAGCTATAGCTAATTTTTCAGCATAGGCTTCTCCCTGGTCAGCAGTTTCGATATATAAAGCAGGTTTGTAATTTTGTTCCTGCCCCTGGCGTATGACGAGATTGGCTCTTGTACCTCTCATGATTGAATAATGTGTATCCCCTCCGCCTTCCGGGGCTTTATAATTCCATATGACGGATACTTTTGCATGGATGTCTTTGATGGTGTAATTGATCTCGGCATTACACATTACTTCCAGCTGGTTGTTCGGGTTGAGGTATTTCTCTAAGTAAGCCGGAATGTTTTTTTCTTTTGTTATTTCAGAAAATTGCTCTTTGGACAATACTGTTGGCCACTGCTTTGCAGTATTGATGTGGATGTCTTTTTCGTATGACAGTGCGTGCTCCGGAAAGCACTCCCATTGAATGAGGTCAACCAGGTGTGTGGTAACATCTACAATGCCCTCACCTTCCTGTGCTACATCCATGAACCAGGCCGGCCTTGTTAAAGCGCTGCCCGATACATTTTTGTAAAAATGATGCACACTTTCCTTGGTAACCGAAGGGGTTAACACTGTCCCTTTTTGCAACGTGCCAAACACGTTTTTGTTTGCCGATAACAACCGCTGGAGGATGGTGGTTATTTCATAGCGTTCTGTCATGATATCGTACAGGAGCAAGCCTTTCTTTCTGGCAACCTCAAATGATTGTTTTAACAGGGCAAACCCTTCTGCGTCGATGGCCATAGGCTTGTCAGCAAAAACGTTAAAACCGGCTTCAAGTGAACGGAATATATAGGATGTTTTTAACTGGTTATTACCTGCCAGTACCACTACATTACCTTTTTTCTCCGCGATCATCCTGGCAAAGAAATCATCACCTGTATACACATTCTCTTTCCAGCTGGTAGGTGCAACAGGGCGATTGTTATAGCTGTTGATCCTGTCCAAATGCATTTGCAGGTCAGGCCCTCCGGGGGCATATACATAAACGGTATGATCAACCTGTGGATAGTCCGATTTTTGTACCAGTGCCGCATGAAAATGCCCGGGATCCAGGGTGATCAGTCTTACTTTGTCCTGCGCTTGCGCAGGCAGGTTCATACAAGCGAGCATAACAATAACAAAATATGTTTTCATAATAAGCTTTATACGTTTAATTATGCCAATCCTTTCACTTCATAAGGGAAACGATGCGGCCTGTTGAGCATACTGTTGGCTTCATCATCATTGATGAAGCGCTCATTGAGCGGATCCCAATACACTTTTCTTTTCAGCTTCATTACAATATGATGCACTAAGCAGGCAGAGCAGGAGCGGTGCCCGGCTTCAACCGGTGCAATGGGCTGCTTTCTTGATTTGATGCAATCTAACCAGTTGCCATGATGTTCTTCACTTCTGTAAAGCTGTATCTCATTTTCACCGATGACCGATGTGATGATGGCCGGATCACTGGCGGTAAGCGCTTTGGAATTTGTGTTCTGCACAGGATCGGATGCACTTGCCCTGTAATTGCCTCTTGTTACAAATATCCATCCTTCTGTTCCTTCAAATTTGATACCATTGGGTAATTCGTTACTGATGATCATTTTAACCCCATTGGCATACAATGCTTCTGTTTGAAAAATGCCATGAACATTCCATAGTCCTTTTTGCGGAAACGCTGCTTTACCCCATACTTCCACCGGGCCGGTATATTCTGTATCCATGGCCCAGTGCGAACAGTCGACATGATGAGAACCCCAACCGGTGATCATGCCTGCGCCAAATTGTTCGCAGCGTAACCAGCCGGGTCTGCCATAGTCGTTCTGTGGGTGCACTCTTTTTTCGGTGTAATAAACATAAGGGGTGCTGCCCAACCATGCATCATAATTCAGATTGGACGGTATGGGCATTTCGGGCTCTTCCTCACCGGAAGGGTCACCAGGCAGACCCACATATACTGTTTTCAATTGTCCGATCCTTCCGTTCCTGACCAATTCTGCAGCGTACCTGAATTGCGGGGAAGACCGTTGCTGGCTGCCTATTTGCAATATCCTTCCTGTTCTGTGTACGGCATTGCTTAAAGCCCTTCCATCTGCAATGGTTAGTGAAGCGGGTTTTTGCAAATACACATCTTTACCGGCTTCAACAGCATGGATGCCAAGGTAAGCATGGGAATGATCCGGTGTACTGATCAGCACAGCATCAATATCTTTATTCAATAACAGTTCGCGGTGATCATGGTACATGGTAACTCCGTCGTACGCTTTGCCTGTTTTTTTGCTGTAATAATCATTCACATATTTTTTCCCTTCAGCCAGCCTTTTGCTGTCCAGATCACATACGGCTATGATATTGGCATGTTCATATTTGAGTGTTTCATGCATGTCATGATCGCGGGAAATACGGCCAACGCCAATGGCGCCAACATTGATCCTGTTACTTGGTGCGTTTTTACCAAAGACAGAAGCTGGTACAACCGTTGGAAACCCTGTGATGGCAAGGGAAGATGCGATGCCTGCTTTTGCAGCCGATGCCACAAAATCTCTCCGGTTGATTTTTTTCTTTATAGACATGGGTTTATGGTTTTAAAGGGTCATCTTTTGAAATAGAAAAGGATGTAGTATAGTTGATGCCTTTTGATTTGCTGGCAATGAACCGGATACCATTTAAGATATGATTTTTAAAAACGGGATCCTGGTAAGATTCTTTACTATGCCCCAAGGTCGTGATCCATACATTGCCGCCCTGGAATTGCTGGTACCAGACAGAAGGATAATAATCTGCATAAGGAGCAGCATTCTTTTGAATGGTTTCAGCCTGGTCAGGGTTCAGGCTGTGTATATCATGTGCCATCAGGACTTTGGTGCCGGGATACAGTTCTTTTCCAAAATAGCATTCGTCTTCTCTTTCCCAAACCTTTGGAATACCCTGCATGGTTTCATGCGCAGGATCAATCATGACGTTTTTGAAGCGCTGAAATTTTGCATGCCAGGAGAAAGTGCATCCTACCAGCATCTTAAACCATTTCCAGTTCCTTTCGGTGCCGGTAATGGAATGAATGCCCACAAGACCGCCACCCGCTTCTATATACCTTCTGAATGCGACCCTTTGCGCATCATTGTCAAATACATCATTATTAGTACTGGGGAAAACGAGGAAATTGTATTTTTTCAGGTTCGACTCTGTAAAAACGGCGGGATCATCAGAAACGTCTACTTTGAACTGGTATGTTTTTGCCAGGTCCTGGATACAGGCAATGGCAGAGGGAATATTATCGTGCACATATCCTTTTCCGTTTCTCGTATATACGAGGACTGTGCTTTTGCTCAGTTTGCCGGCAGCCGGATCTTCTTTCGGCAGCCGGCTAAAACCAGACAGTAGCAGAACAAAAAGCAGGCAGCCAATCGGGTAAATTCTTTTCATGGTTGATGATGACTTATCTTTTTGTTGATGAAATAAAATTTTGCCAGGCAGCTTCTGCCGTATCCCTGGTCATATGTCCGTTGAAGATGAGGAACCTGTATTTCAGCACCT
>JBHAFM010000079.1:0-14499 GCA_041856175.1 Sediminibacterium sp. | reverse complement strand
GATCTTCGATACACAGGGGCTGGTAGCCAGGGAGCTGGCCGATGCACGGTTATAGGTGTACTACCAAAAAAGCTGCCTCAAAACCCGATGGAATCATTAAACTTTGCAGCACCTTCGCCATCCAATCCGCTCATGAAATTAAAATTCCCTGCGCTTTACCTGTTTGGCATCTTCCTGCTGGTACATAAAACCATCCGCTTCCATCAACCCTTCCATATAGGGATAGCCCTGTTGTTTTTGCTCCTGTACTGCTTAGCCATCTATGGTATCACATGCCTGTTGAGTGCCATCACCCAACAACAGTTGTTTGTTGTTACCGTACTGGGTTTCCTTGTATGTTTCTTTTTTGCCGATCTTTTTTTGTATGGCCTGCATACCAGCCTGTCGCTAACCGGTTTCCGCAACAGGCATTATCTCCTGCTCATCCTTTTGCTGTCTGCAGCCATGCTGTATGGAGAGAGGGCGCTGTTTACCGCGAGGCCGCGCTTTTACCGGCAGCTCAACAAAGCGCTCTGCAGCTTCCTGCTGATACTTACCGCTATCTCATTGTGCAGCGGCGTTTGGGAGAAGTACAGGTTGGGCAGGCAGACTACCGGCCACTCCCTCATCACCCGTCACCCAACAGAAGTGGTCTGGCTGCTCATGGATGGCTATGCTTCCTCTGCCACGCTGGAACAATATTTTGGCTATCACAATGAGCTGGACAGCTTTTTACAGCAGCGCAATTTTGTGCGGATGGACTCCGTTGGCTCAAGGTTCGGAGAAACCCTTTTTTCACTGAATGCCATTTTTAACAATGATGACAGCCTGCTTCCACCCGATTATACCAGTTCCCTGGCACGGTTGGAAAAAAGCAGCTGGGTAGCCGGTCTTCGGCAGGCGGGGGTGCCCTTTCACAACCTCGACTTCATTCCCATTGGTGGCCAGCCCAGGCACAGGGACCTGTATTTTTTCCCCGATACTTATGTCAAGCAGCTCCTGTATGGCTCCCTGCTGTTCAATGCAGTGGCTGAGAAAACGAGCAACGGTATAGATGACTACAACCATTCTGTCATCACAAGACTCGATAGCCTCTTACAGCAGGCACCCGGCGCTGGTGGTGTCACCTGGGCGCATTTACTCATTCCGCATCAGCCATTCTTCCGGAATAGTGATGGCCGGCTGGTGAGGGAGGAAAAACCCCTTAAGGCAGGCCCGGCGCTTAAAAGGCAATACATAGCCTACCTGCAATATGGTAACCGGGTCATAGAAAACCTTTTCAGGAAAGACAGCCTGCTGCAAAACCGGATCGTCATCATCAGTGGCGACCATGGCGCCAGGTTTCCATTCATTCCCCGTACCGACTGGCGCCGTCCCTTTTGCGCCATTCACTTTCCCAAAGATTTCGACACCAATGGCCTGAAGCAACTGCGCTATATTTCACAAATACCGGCGTTTGTGTGCAGGTAAATAGTAGTAAAAAAATGCCGGCCAAACAATTGGAAGGTTATAAGCATCAGTTCATTTGGATTATAGTATTTTTAGGATTATAAAACGAAGTATTGAGTATTAAAGAACGATACCAGCTATTATCAGCAGATTATATTGCTGCCTTGCACGGTTTTGAGAATGCATTGAAAGAAGATATTTCCTCCTTTACGCCTGCCATCCAGGACCTGATTCGTAATGGGAGGGTGCAGAAATTCGAAATATGCGTAGAGCTGGCGTGGAAAGCAGCAAAATTATTTATTGAATTACGATTGGGCGAAATAGTAGGAAGCCCCAAGCAGGTCTACCGGCATTTGTTTACTGCTAATCTCATATCAGCAGATTTATTGGCTAAGCTTTTATCAACCATTGACGATAGAAACCAGTTAAGTCATATCTATAAAGAAGATAGTTTTGAACAGGTAAGCCGGCAATTTGAGACCCACTTAGCCTGTTTACAGGAACTAAAACAGGTTTTGCAATGAAAGACCAGGCGTTGACTCCTTTGTTATTGGTTCAGCAACAACTTGCCGGAACACCCTATGCTGCTTTTCTGTTTGGAAGCAGGGCTACAGGAAAAGCGCATAGCAGGAGCGACTGGGATATTGCTATTATAGGGCCTCAACGTTTAGACCCGCTATTATTAATGCAGATCGAAGAAGCCATTGAAAGGGCCAATTTCCTGCATACGGTAGACCTGGTGGATATGTTTACAGCTCCAAAGCGACTACAGGATGAAATCAGGGCTTTGATGGATGAGAAGGAGAAAGCTGGAGATATTTAATCTCTGACCGTCGTTAGATCGTATATGTTTATATTTAAGTATGAGAATATTGCGCTTTCTGCTGGGTGGAATGGCTTTATTGTTTTTGCTGAAGAGCGGTAACGCCCAGGCTGTCAAAATAGCGCATGTTTCTTTTTATGTGGATACTGCCGGAAACGCTGGTTTACCGGGTATTGCCCACAGGTTCCGGGAGGGCGAATTCAAAAAATTAAGTAACAATATCCTTCCTATAAAAAAACATGGGGCTGTTTACTGGCTGGCTTATACCATCCAAAACCAGGGTGCAACCACTGCAAGCCTTACAACCGAACTGGCAGATGCTTATATAGATGAGATCAACTATTCCCTTTTATCTGGAGATTCGGTCCTGGTGCATGTGGAAACGGGATGCCTTCAACCATTTGCCAACAGGCCCTTTGCGTATAAATATTTCATCTTTCCCCAGTCCGTGGCGCCGCATAGTACGGTTACCTGTTTGATCAGCATTAAAAATGTCTATCACAACAGTGTGGTACCGGTGAACTTTTATCCCAATGAAGGCTTCAGCAACCACCTGCAGCAGGAAAACCTGCTCTGGGGTATGTATACCGGGTTGTTTCTGTTGGTCTCTTTCCTGGCGCTGCTGCTTTACTTTTTTCTCGGGGAGCAGATCTATTTATTTTCTTTCGGCTATGTCGTTACATCACTGCTATGGGCATGGAGTAATAATGGAATGGGTTACCAATATATCTGGTCCATCCACCCAGAAGTGATGCTGCGTATCCGTTTTATTGCTTCCATGCTGGCTATTGCATTTTTATTGCAGGTGACACAGTCATTCCTCATGCAGCAAAAAGACAACAGCCGGTTTTATACGGCTTCAGTCCTTATTAAATGGCTGCTCCTGTTACCTGTTGTCATTCTGCTGATACCGGTTAATCTCGCGCATTTCCAGCAGGTTGTTATTCCATTCATCATAGCCGGAGATGGGTTGCTGATTGTGGCGGTGGTACTCATCCTCTTGTCGTTATTAGAAAGTATACTGTCAGGCAACAGGTCCGCTATCTATTACCAGCTTTCCATATTAGTCCTGTTAAGCGGTGTTGTAATGCTGATCTTTGCCAAGATAGGTGTTATACCCGCTAATCAGTTCACGCTTAACTGCAATTATATCGGCCTCTTCTTGCAGGTATGGTTCATTGTAATTGGTCTTGCTATTCGTTATAACCAGCTAAGGAAAGAAAAGGAGGCATTCAAAATAAGTATGCTGCAACAGGAGAGTGAGGCGCAGCTGAATATTGCGCTGGCCAGGGAAAACGAAAGAAAAAGAATTGCCTCTGATATGCATGATGACCTGGGATCCGGGCTCTCAGGCCTGCGTATTGTGAGTGAGCTGGCCAGCAGAAAGCAGAGCCGCGAAGAAATGAAAAATGACCTGGGCAGAGTGATAGACCATGCCAAAGAACTGAACGAAAAAGTAAAAGATATCATATGGACATTAAATACCGATAACGATACCCTGCTGAATTTCATTTATTATATCCATCATTATGGAGCCGTATTGTTTGAAGATGCGGCTATTCTTTTTGAAATGAACATCCCCGAAGATCTTCCCGAAGTGATCATTGACGGTAATAAGCGAAAGCACCTTGTTATGATCATCAAAGAAGCGTTTACCAATATTCTCAAACATGCCAAAGCAACAACAGTCACAACCGCGATCACCTGGAATAATGGCAACTGCAGCATCAGGATCAGCGATAACGGAGTGGGGCTGATCGTTAAAAATAAATATGGCAATGGCATCAGTAATATGAAAAAAAGAATAGAAACATTGGGAGGCAGCATGGAGATCAATAGCGGAGAAGGAACCATCATTGAATACAGGTGTCCGCTGTAAGTACTACACAAAAGGGTAGTTGTTTCATATACCGGCTCCCGCTAATTTTACCTAAACATTTTGATGGAGCCATCACCCGAAATAACGGTTACAATTATTGAAGACGATGCAAGATTCAGGCAGGTGATCGTGGAAATGCTGTCTCTTCAGAAAGACATCCGGGTTACAGGCAGTTATGATTCTGCAGATGGGTTCCTGAAAAGCTTCCATGCAAACGATGCAACAGGTCATCATGCAGCTATCTATTGGGTCGATATCAACCTGCCGGATGGTAATGGTATTGATATCATCAGGGCCATTAAGGCAAAACTACCGGAGAGTCTCTGCATGATCTGCAGTCTGCACGACGACGACGAAACTATTTTCGAAGCCCTGAGCGCCGGAGCCAATGGATATATTCTGAAAGGTATGAGCGTGGATAAAATGATCCAGTCTGTTTACGAATTGAAAGAAGGGGGCGCTCCCATGAGTCCTTTTATCGCTAATAAAGTCATCCGCTCTTTTAACAAACATCAGAAAAGCGCTGGTTCACTCGAAGTGTTGAGTGAGCGGGAGAACGAAGTGTTGCATCATCTCGCCAAAGGTCTTTTATATAAAGAGATTGGTTCTGTCATGGGCATCAGCATAGATACCATCAAAAAACATCTCTCAAAGATCTATTCAAAACTGCATGTACAGAACCGCACAGAAGCGGTACTCAGGTACATGAAAAAATAGCCATCTAAACCCAATCATATGTTACAACTACGCAGGTTATCCGTCGTATTTGCAGGAATTATTGTTACAAGTTCATTGCTTTTATCTTCGTGCAGTAAGAGTGACAGCAGTCCTGCTGCCGCCACTCCGCCTCCTGCCGCTACCACTCCTTTCTGGTCACCCAGCGCGTATAGCGGTTCTGTTTATTCGTTTGCCGTTGCGGGTAACGGGAACTGGTTCATAGGATCTGACGGGGGATTGATTGTATCGACTGATCAGGGTAAAACATTTACTGGCTATACCTATCCCAGCCCTTCCACCAACAAAGTAATAGCTGCAAAAACAGGACTCTCTGGTGAAGTGTATGAATTAATGAGCAATGGAATACTTATCAGGACAGATGATAATGGCAAGACCTATGTTGTCATCAGTTCCAATATCAGCAGCAGCAGCATCACCTCAGGTAACTTTACTTCTGTTGATGTAGTGCCGGATGGAACGCTTTGGTGCGGGGTATCTGTAACCCTCTCATCCGGCTTATACCTTCCTGCACTGGCCCATTCAACAGATAAAGGAAAAACATGGACCTTCCCTGCACCCATCAAAGCGGGTAACAGTGCTGTGAGCAGGGTATGCGGCGATTCAAAAGGCAACCTGTATTGCATTGCAGCCGGCAGCCTCGTTGCAAAATCTGCTGATGGAGGCGTTACCTGGAATGCCATTTACGGTACTAATGGTATCTATGCAATCAATTCTTTACAGATAAACAGCAAGGATCAGATCGCTGTTGCGAGCGATAAGGGACTGGGGCTTTCCAATAATGCAGGCGCCTCCTTCCAGAATATCAGCCTGCCTGCTGATCTTCCCGTTCCTCTCCTCGAAAATGCCATGCTGAATACCCAGGGTACTATTTTCATCACTTCAAGAACTACATTCGCCAATCACAGTGCCGATAAAGCCAGTAATTGTTATTATTCAAAAGACAATGGAGCTACCTGGCAGAATATTGCCAATGTTACCGGCGCCGTGGTCATCTGGTTGCAGGGGTTTGATCCTAATGGTTACCTGCTGGGCAGGTATTCGACTGCCACAGGAAACGGCATTTGTGTTTCCACCAGTATTCCGTGACATAAGACTTTCATGAGAAATCTCCTGAATCATGAGCGGGCTCATCTCACCGGGTAAGATTTCTCCTTCGTCGAAATGACGGCGGGTTCCAGTAACTTCTGCATCCGTTTTACCCTTTCAGTGAGCAGCTATTCTTTGTAAATTTGATCTATACTATTAAAAACCAAAGAATACTTACCTTTATCGTATGGAAGTAACAGTTGATATAAGATTAGAGCAGTTGATTCAATTAGTAAAAAAATTGCCTGCCAAACAATTGGACAGGTTAAAAGCAGAATTGGATATCAATCAACCGAAAACCGCTGAGATTTCCGGCCTTAAAGATTTTTTACTAAAAGCCCCTACTTTTAATAGCAAGCAACTTGACATCATTTCAGAAACAAGAAAATCTATTAATAAATGGCGGGTAAAATAGTTGTTTTAGATACTTCTATTCTTATAGATTTTTTTCGTAAAACAGCTAAAAATAAAACGGAACTGATCAAACTAGTTGATGAGGGGTATAGTTATTGCATTTCTGCTATTACCGAATATGAAATTTATGTGGGGGCAACAGTAGCACAGCACGGTTACTGGAAACAGTTTTTATTAACAACAAATGTTCTTCCATTTGATACAGATGCAGTTGTAAAGGCAGTTGAAATTAATCATCAATTAAAACGCAAACGGCAGCAAATTGATATTGCTGACCTGTTTATTGCAGCTAGCTCGATGAGCAATGGCTTACCTCTTGCGACTTTAAATAAAAAACATTTTGAAAGAATTGAAGGCCTGAGGCTTATATTATAAAGAATTGAAAATGATGCAAGTGATATCAGGCTTTCAACACTTATGCGTATCATAAGAGAAGGCTTTGGTGGACACTTGAAATTATCAGTTAACTTCTGACCGCCGTCATTTCGACGAGGAGGAACGGGAACGTCATTTCGACGAAGGAGAAATCTCCTGAATCATGAACATGCTCATCTCACCGGGTAAGATTTCTCCTTCGTCGAAATGACGGGTTATGCTTTATTATAACGTTCCATAAATTGGGGTGGTGTAAGTACGGGTAATTGCGTCAGGGCCTTTTTATAATCTTTGGAATTAACAGTTATAAAATAATCCATTTAAATGCCATGTTTCTTTTTTAAGTAATCAGACTTGAGATATTTCCAGTTCAGATTCCCTGTTTTAAAGATATGATCTTCGCCTGGAAGTACTTTTTGACCACAGCTCCTTACTTTTTTAACCAGCTCAAAAGTAATCTTCCCCGCTCCGGTCAGGCCGGAGTGGTTGGGGGGAAATTTGCAGTTAAAAACCATGATCAGAGGCGGGTGCATTTATTTCATGAGCAATCAATATAGGACCGTTCTCTACCTGGGCGTGACTTCTGACCTGATCCGACGTGTGCAGGAACATAAAAACAAGGCGTATCCGGGCAGCTTTACTGACAGGTATAACCTTGGGGTCTTAGTGTACTATGAAAACTTTTTGCACATTGAGGAGGCTATTGCAAGAGAGAAAGAAGTGAAGAAATGGAGACGGGAGAAGAAAAATGCGCTGATCAGCAGCATGAACCCCGGCTGGAAGGATTTGTGGGAAGCGGAAGTAAGGTATTGGTGAAGTAATTGAGTGTTTGCAATAGCAACCATACCCCAAACGTCATTTCGACGAAGGAGAAATCTCCTGAATAATGAGCGGGCTAAGCTCACTGGGTAAGGTTTCTCCTTCGTCGAAATGACGGCGGGTTGCAGGAGCTACTGCATCCGTTTTACCTTTTCAGTGAGCAGCAGCAGGTCGTTCAGGTTGATGGTATACTCAAAAAAAGTATATTTGTTATATGAGCAGCACCGAAATACGCCATACCATCAAGTCTACCGTGCACAGTTTTTTACCGGATGCACAGGTATTGTTGTTTGGTTCACGTGCCAGAGGAGGAGGAAATGCCAACAGTGATTATGATCTGTTGATTGTAACCAATGATACCTATACTCCACGCGGGAAGATGGATTGGGAAAACAAGATTCGCAAAGCGCTGGTTTTATCCCTGAATGCGCCTTTTGATGTGATCTTGCAGAGCAAAGCAGAAGTAAATGAGAAAAAGAACCTCCTAGGTCATATTGTACACTTTGCTCTTAAAGAAGCCGTGGAGATATGACGCCGGCAGAACGGACATACCTGGCCCAATGGTTTGAAAAGGCTGATCATGACCTGATTGCTGCCGCGTTAATGATAGATCAACAGCCCTTAATACTTGATGTAGCCTGTTTTCATTGCCAACAGGCAATAGAGAAATACTTCAAAGCATTTCTTATTTTTAAAAAGCAGGATTTTCCTAAAACCCATAACCTGGATATGTTGCTGAATCTTTGTTCGCAGCAAGATGCGGATTTCTCAGCCATTGATGTGTCCAACCTTGAAGACTTTGCTGTCCGCGGCAGGTACCCACATGATTTTATTATACCGGATAAAGAAGAAACGGATCGTTTCTACCAGCTTGCTTTAACCGTGAAAAAAATGATTCAGAGGAAAATTGCGTTGTAATTCTCCTCTGGTGGGGCTTACGATGGGCGGGGGTGCAGGAGATTTCTCCTTCGTCGAAATGACGGAGGGGGAGGAGCGGGTTAGTTATATTTAAATGATAAAAGAAGGCCCGCTCCGATAGACATCGGGGTGGGCCTTCTTTTTTTGGAGTCTTACTCCTCATGCACGGCCAGCTGGCTTACCGAGGTGGCGATGGCGCCGCCGAGGGCTAAGTAGCCGGCAACCGTGGATACCGCCGCAGGTATAGAAACCGGCGCGGTGAGGATGGCCGCAGAGATAGCGGTTAGTAAGAGACCCAGGTTGCGGATCTTTCTGAAAAAGGGCGGGGTGGGCAATGCTGCCCGCTGTATGATCTTCTTCATGACTTGTTTGTTTAAAATCGGCCCCGCTATACAGCGGGACCGATGGTTAATAAAAGGGATTCCTTCCTGCGGAATACTTCCGCTACCCGCTCCATGAGCTTCAGAAAAGCAGCAACCGAATGGTCGCCCCTCCCTTCGCCTGTCAGCGTCGTTACCGGTGCAATACAACCCTGCAATTCCAGTATGGCGTTGTTAGCGGGATGAAAAAGTATCAGACTTCTTCCCGGCACATCCTGCACATGCAGGTGCCATTTGAACCTGGGGCTGTATCGCCTGCGCAGCGCATATGAGCCGGCTGGTATACAGGAAACGCGACGCCGGTTGTCTTTCCATGGCAGCTCAATGGTGTAACACAAGGGCTCCGGTTCCTCATTGATGGTGAGGATGCCGTTGGTGCCCAGCGGGTGATAGGTTCTGGTCAGTATCAATTGCATGATATTCGACTTTAGTCTATCAGTTGCCGCCATTCACTTTCACCAGGGCGCAGGCATTGAATGCTCCATTTTTCAAGGAGTACATATGGTCATTCATTTCCTGGACGAACTCTATCGTCAAAGCAAGAAACAGGGGAGCAGTGCTGTCTGGTGACAGTGTTACCTGCAAATCCAATGCTTTGGTAGGCTTATTGTTCAATGGCAGGTAGACAGTTTCGTCTGTTTGTACTTCTGTTTCTCCTGTTTCAAAGTTGACGGAAGCGCCAGCTATCAGGAGTTTAAAATGCGTAGCACCTTCTGCTTTTGTGACTCTTTTTTCGGGCACAAAAGAGGGTAGTGCCAGTTTACATTCCCCTGTCAAACGGTCAATGGAGGCAGTGTATGTAACCAGCAGTGTGTTGCTGAGCGGTCCATCAATGTTGAACTCAAAACCTTCGAGCAGTTCTGGCCGACCGTCCATCATATTCCGTTTTCCACGTGCACTTATTGCATCCGCGTGAATCACTTTCAGCATTGCTGCTGTCATACGGTGTACGGTTGTCCTGTCTACCGCTCCCAGCACAACTTCGAGCAGGGTGTTGCGTAACAATTTGCCTGCTTTACCGGCCCTGCCGAACTCTTCATTGTTTTCCCTTGTCCGCTGGAACTTAGGGTCGCTTGCAATCTGGCTTGCGGCAACACCAGTTTTTTTGCGGGCTTTATACCCGTCTTTTGTTTTAAAAAAACTGATGTTATCTATGCTGCCATCGAGCGTAATAATACTGGCTTGTTTTGCCATGGTTGTTTGATTTTTTTGATTAAAAAATGTTGTTGACACACCCGCTTTCCCCTGCAGTGAAAAGCAGATGTGAGCGCAAATGCATTTGCCGGATCAAAAGTATCTATGCAACAAGCCTGTTTTAATTGACAGGATTGACTTCAATGGAGTCAATTCTTTGTCAGGAGAGGGTTTGCTCAATAGGTTTTTAAAAGATTCATCATTATGATGAGGT
Source organism: Sediminibacterium sp. (assembly GCA_041856175.1). Lineage (GTDB taxonomy): Bacteria > Bacteroidota > Bacteroidia > Chitinophagales > Chitinophagaceae > Sediminibacterium. The sequence continues at coordinate 4,231 of JBHAFM010000079.1, read as the reverse complement.
AATCTTTGACGACGTTAATGGCGGAACGGTCAGGCTCGTGGTATTTGGTTTTAATGGTACCGGACGTGTAATGCTTTAATCGCGATGGTTGTATTGTTTCGGCTACCAGTTTAAAAAGATCTTTTATAGGGCTACATTTTAAAACCTCACAGTCATTGAACAGGCGCAGAAATAAAGCGATCTGGGCTCCGGACAAGCAGGTTGTAGCCTCAAATATGCCGGATGGCAGGCTTTCTGCTTTACCATCTTGTATTGCCAACAGGTGATCGTATTGTTTTTTCAGCAGGTGTATTTCCTGTTTAATGATCCTGATGAGTATTTGCTGGCAACCGGGCTGACCAGGGTGGAGTATCATGCCTGGCCGGGGATGTAGTCGTTGCAAATAGTTCAGGAGCTTTTGGTATTTTGTCATTTTCTCCATAAGGGTTTCTTCTTCGGCTAATTTTTGCTGAAATGTGGCTACTGCATAATCAATGAATGTTTCCTGGTTGAAGTTACAGTTGATCAGTATGTACAAAAAAGCTGTATTGGTATCGGGGGGATATACCAGGGACAGGCTATGTATTTTCTCAAATAGTTTCAATAAATATTTCCATTGTCCATAAGAGGGGTTAGGTCCTGTGGCGGTATTGATAAAATCACGGGCAGGTTGTAGCATTAATTCCAGCAGTGCAGCATCTATTTTGTTATCCCATGTGAGGGTTATGTCGTCTACCTGTTGTTGCAATACTGTTTTTTGTTCTTCAAACAGGCAATTGGGCAGTGGTTGATGTGGATTAATGTTTGCAGGAAACTGGTTTTGTATGAATGCCAGTATTTCCAATATCTGATCTTTTAGTTTTTGATAACCAAGAATCGCCTGCTGTTTGCCAGGTTCTTTTGTATGGTGTTGAGAAAGTTTTTTTATATAGTTATAAAGCTGGTTGGCAAGGAATGCGCCTCCGGCCTGGCATGAGTGTATCAATGCCTTTTTTTCTTTATTACTGGTAATCTTACCCACCTGTTCTATGAGAAGGTAAGGCATTGTTTCCATTACTTCATCTGCCTGCTTCCATACCATTGCATTGGCTTTATTGGAAGCCTTCAGCAGTTGATCCGGTTTCAGCGAGTTTAAAATAAGATGGTGTACAGAATGCCAGAAATATTCCAATACAGGATCCTTTTATTTACAACGCTAAAATATCGGTTATGTTTTGATTTTTTTGCACCTATAACAAAATCAGGTATAAATACCTAATGGATCTTTTATTGGAACTGGTTTTATATAACACTGCCCAGGTTTACTGTTTTTGAAGCATTATCTCCACGGGAAGTTGCTATGGAACACTTATTTGCAACATGGCTTGGTCAGCGTCTATTGGTTAATATAAGGTTCCATCACAAGTTGATCCGGTTCTCGAAAGTTAACCGGGAAGGGGAAGATTTTCCGGTTTGTAAAGAATATTTTGAAGTGTTTTTGAAACTGAAAGCTGATGCGGAGGATTTCTTGAGTTAAAATGGTTCTTTTTTCTTATATATTTTAATTTTTGTAGCTTATAAAGTCTTTAATTTGCACCAACTTTAATAGTTAATAAACAGGGGCTTACATGAAAAAAGCGTTAGTTACCGGTATCACGGGGCAAGATGGGGCTTACCTCACCGAATTGTTGCTGAAAAAGGGGTATGAAGTACATGGCATTAAAAGAAGGAGTTCCTTATTCAATACGGCGAGGATCGATCCTTTTTATGAAGATCCGCATGTGCCGCATAAGCATTTAACGCTTCATTATGGCGATCTGACCGATTCTACCAACCTCATACGCATCATCCAGGAAGTACAGCCCGATGAAATTTATAACCTGGCGGCCATGAGCCATGTGCATGTGAGTTTTGAAACACCGGAGTACACGGCCAATGCAGATGGTATCGGCACCTTGAGAATATTAGAAGCAGTTCGTTTATTGGGGCTGACCAAGAAAACCAAAGTGTACCAGGCTTCTACTTCTGAACTCTATGGCCTGGTGCAGGCAGTTCCGCAGAGTGAGACGACCCCTTTTTATCCCCGTTCTCCTTATGCGGTGGCTAAACTATATGCTTACTGGATCACAGTTAATTACCGCGAAGCGTATGGCATGTTTGCCTGCAATGGTATCCTTTTTAACCACGAATCACCATTACGTGGGGAGACTTTCGTAACCCGTAAGATCACCCGTGGAGTGGCTAAGATTGCATTGGGATTACAGGATGCTTTATACTTAGGTAACTTAGATGCCAAACGCGACTGGGGCCACGCCAAAGACTATGTAGAAGGCATGTGGCGGATACTGCAACAGGACAAGCCGGAAGATTTTGTATTGGCTACAGGTATTACTACACCAATCAGGGATTTTGTGAAGATGGCTTTTGCTGAAGTGGATATTGAGCTGGCTTTTGAAGGCGCAGACGAGAATGAAATTGCGAAAGTCATAGCCTGTAAAGGTAAATACCAGGTACCAATAGGCCAGGTAGTGGTTAAGGTAGACCCACGCTATTACAGGCCAACTGAGGTTGACCTGTTAATTGGTGATGCCACAAAAGCAAAAGAGAAATTAGGGTGGGCACCTAAATATACATTGGCGGAGATGGTACAGGAAATGGTGGCCAGTGATATTTGTTTGTTTGAGAAAGATCAATTTTTGAAGAAGAGTGGGTTTGATGTGAAGAACGAATTTGAATAAGATGGAAAAAAACGCCAAAATATATGTAGCAGGCCATCGTGGAATGGTAGGCAGCGCCATTGTAAGGAAATTAGAAAAAGAAGGTTATACTAATATAGTAACCCGCACCTCAACGGCATTAGACCTACGTAACCAGCAAGCAGTAAATGATTTTTTTACACAGGAACGCCCTGAATATGTGTTTCTATCAGCAGGTCTAGTGGGCGGCATTGTTGCAAATAATACTTATCGTGCAGAGTTCATTTATGATAACCTGATGATAGAAAGTAATGTTATCCACGCATCCTATGTACACCAGGTTACTAAATTGCTTTTCTTGGGTTCTTCCTGCATTTATCCCAAACTGGCGCCACAGCCTTTAAAAGAAGAATACCTTTTATCAGGCTATCTTGAACCAACCAACCAACCTTATGCCATTGCCAAGATTGCGGGTATAGAATTATGTGATGCTTATAGGAGTCAGTACGACTGTAATTTTATATCAGTAATGCCAACAAACCTTTATGGGCAGAATGATCATTATGACTTAGAGAGGTCACACGTATTGCCTGCTTTGCTTCGAAAAATTATCACTGCAAAAAGGAATAATCAATCAGAAGTAGTATTGTGGGGAACAGGTAAAGCTAAACGCGAATTTTTGTATGTAGACGACCTGGCAGATGCTTGTTTGTTTTTAATGGATTCTTATAATGAAGCGGGCTTGGTGAATGTGGGCGTTGGCAAAGACGTGACGATCTTAGAACTGGCTACCCTGATCAAAAAAATAGTCGGCTATGAAGGGCAGATCATACCCGATACCAGCAAACCCGACGGTACCCCCCGTAAACTGATGGATGTTTCAAAATTAACTTCATTAGGCTGGGAAGCATCTATCAGCTTAGAAGAGGGTATTGCTAAAGTGTATGAAGAGGTGAAAGACACTGTTTGGGAATAAAAGCGAACTTCTTAGGCAAAAATTTACTTTAAATTATTATTGGCTTCCTATAAAATGGCTTAGTTTAGCTACTCAATAATGAGTCATTTTGATTCCTGCCCTATGGGAGTCAGGGTGGCGAAGCCGTTTTTACCCGCAAGCTTTTAATTAACTATTTGTTACTCAACAACCTTTTTTCGGGCAAGATCCGTATCCGTTTACTAACCAAACTATTGCTAAATCCCGCCAGTAAGGTGTATTTGAGGGGGTTAGAGCGTGAGCTGGGGGTTAGCAGCAATACCGTACGGCTGGAGCTGAACAAGCTTTCCGACATGCACCTGATCGAGGTGCAGGAAGAAGACGCCAAAGCCAAGGTAAAGCACTATGTGGTTAATACCAGGCACCCCCTGTTTACTTCCTTGCGCAACATCATCCTGCAACACGTAGGATTAGACCAGGTGCTGGAGCAGGTAATTGCCAAACTAGGGAACTTAGACAAAGTGTATCTCACCGGTGACCTGGCCCAGGGTAAAAACTCGAGTTTTGTGGACCTCGTGATAGTTGGCGATATTGATAAACCCTATCTTCATAAACTGATCGATAAAGTAGAACCCCTGATCGG
>JBHAFM010000078.1:0-13187 GCA_041856175.1 Sediminibacterium sp. | reverse complement strand
TTATTAAACTTTGACAGATCATTAAATAGGTATCACCAATTTAATTGATTACCTTTAGTGACTTTCAGAAGATTTTCCTCTTGCTTCTTCTCCTTGTGCTTAATCCGTTTTTATAAGCAACTCCTGGCTGTTTTGCTGTATTCATTGTTTAGAAAAACAGAGTTTAAGTTTTATAGCTATGTATTTTTATTTGAGCAATAAGTGAATTATTGCCGATTTGTTTTTTAATTAATGATACACAAAAAACGCCGTATGACACTATCAGATCGTCAATCAAAAATTCTTTTTATCAGCACTTTCCCTCCGGCGAAATGTGGAATAGCCAGTTTTACGCAGGATTTGACGAATGCGATCAGCCCGGAAATAAAAGAAAATTTTGCAATCGATATTTGTGCATTAGATAAAAAAGGCATGGCAGGATTATATGAATCTTCGGTAAGTATGGTAATGGATGGCCACCAGCTGGATTCCTGTATTGAAACGGCCGGTATTATTAACAAGGATCCTGCTATTGGGCTCGTTTGTATTGAACATGAATTCGGTTTGTATGGTGGTGAATTTGGTGAGTATTTACTGGGATTTTTAGCACTCCTTGAAAAACCTTTCATTATCCGGTTTCATACAGTATTACCTGCTCCTGGCCCGAAAAGATTGAAAATTGTTCATACAATAGGATTGCTGGCCGACAAAATAATTGTAATGACCAATCATTCTGCCAGGTTACTGGCAGAAGACTACAAGGTAAGTTCAGAAAAAATTATTATCATACCGCATGGCACACACACCAACAGTAATGTTGACCCCAATGAATTAAAACTGAAATACAATCTTGAGAACAAACTGGTACTGGCTACATTCGGCTTGCTAAGTCCTAATAAAGGGATTGAAACAGGAATTATCGCCATGAAGCAGATCAGTATACGATTTCCACAGGCTATTTATATTGTTTTGGGTCAGACGCATCCTAATTTACTGCAGCAGGAAGGAGAGAAGTACCGGAATTACCTGCAACAGATAATTGACGATAATGATCTGCAGGAAAATGTACGGTTGGTGAATGAATATGTACCAACCAAAAAGCTGATGGAATACCTGGCATTAACAGATATATACCTGTTTACCTCCAAAGATCCTAACCAGGCAGTAAGCGGCACTTTCTTATATGCCATGAGTGCCGGTTGCCCTATTATCTCTAATTCATTTGTGATGGCAAAGGAGATGCTGGATGACAAAACAGGTATTATCATTGAAACTGGTAACGAAAATGAATTAGCTGAGAATGCTATCCTGCTTTTACAAAATGATGAGTTAAGAAAACAAATGGGACATAATGCTTTTTTGAAAACAAGGAATACCACCTGGAAAAAAGTAGCAGGAAAACATACAGGATTATTCTGTGAAATAATGGGAAGACCTCTGTTTACTACTGAATTGTCTACTCATTTTATAAGCTAACTATTAAAATAGTTTTTATGGAAACAGAAAGCGTATTACATGCTGTAAAGCCAGTGCTTTTTACTGCAGCACAATTGCCGGATATAAATCTTCAGCATGTCAGTAGTTTAACAGATCAGACAGGAATTATCCAGCATGCTGTATTTGCTATGCCTAACAGGAAAGAAGGTTATTGTATCGATGATAATTCACGGGCTTTGTTATTAGCTGTATGGGCCAGTAAGGATAAAAAAAATCAAACAGCTGCCCGTCTTCTTCCTATTTACCTGAGCTTTATTCATTACATGCAAACGGGAAATGGATACTTCAGAAACTTTATGAGTTATGCCAAAGTCAGCCTGGAAGAGCAGGGTTCAGAAGATTCATTCGGAAGAACCATGATGGCATTGGGATTTTTGATTAATGAGGGACCTACACATTTACTGGCTAAGACAGGCAAGGAAATATTTTCAAAAGCATATCCGCATGTTAATCAACTTGTTTCCTTACGTGGTATTGCCAACACTATTATCGGTATTTGCCAGTTCATCAAATGCCATTTTCCGGATGACCTGAAAAGAGACATGGTGATCAATCTTTCCAATAAATTGGTTGGTATGTACCAGGACAATAAAAGAAATGACTGGCAATGGTTTGAGCCTGTTCTTACTTATGACAATGCCATGCTGCCACTGGCTTTATTAAATGCATATGAGGTTACACAGGATGAAGTGTATTTGTCAATTGCTTTTGAGTCTATGCGTTTCTTAGAATCAAAAGTATTTTATAACGGTATACTCAGGCCAATAGGTAACCATGGGTGGCTTAAACGGGGCAGCACAGCTGCTCAATTTGACCAACAGGGCATTGATGCAATGGCGATGGTACTTTTTTACCAACAGGCCTTCAGGGTCACCCGCGAACAAAAATACCTGGTTCGCATGTATAAGAGCTATCAATGGTTTCTGGGTGCCAATGACCTGGGGCTGTCTTTATACGACCCTTCTACCGGAGGGTGTGCAGATGGTTTGCATAGTGAAGGAATTAATTTGAACCAGGGAGCTGAAAGCACCTTAGCGTATTGGATATCACACGTAGTGGTCGCCTCAGCATTAGCAGAATGAAAATAGCCATTCTGGCCCCGGTTACCTGGAGAACGCCACCAAGAAATTACGGTCCCTGGGAACAGGTGGTTTCCGTATTAACAGAAGCATTGGTAAAAAACGGGTTGGATGTAACTTTATTTGCCACTGGAGATGCTGTTACACAGGCAAAACTGCAATCAGTTTGTCAAAAGCCATTAGGTGAATATCCAGCCGACGCAAAAGTCTGGGAATGTTTGCATATCGCTCACCTCATGGAACGGGCCTCTGAGTTCAGTATCATTCACAATCATTTTGATTTCCTACCCCTTACTTATTCCCGGTTGATCCGAACTCCGGTTATTACTACCATACATGGGTTCTCTTCCGAACAAATTATCCCGGTATTTAAAAAATATAATAAGCACTCATTTTATGTTTCTATCAGCCATAGCGACAGGCATCCTGAACTGCAGTACCTGGATACTGTTTACAATGGGATAGACGAACAACAGTTTCAGTTTGGCCGGGGCGAGGGAGATTATTTATTGTATTTCGGAAGGATCCATCCGCATAAAGGAGCGTATGAAGCTATCCAGATAGCTATTCAATCAAATAAGAGGTTGATACTTTGCGGTCTGATCCAGGATGAAGCCTATTTTAGAGAAAAAGTGGCTCCTTACCTGAATGACTCATCCGTTATCTACAAGGGAAATGTAGGACCAGAGCAGCGCAATCAGCTATTAGGGAATGCGCTGGCACTATTGCACCCCATCAGTTTTGAAGAACCATTCGGACTCAGTGTAGCGGAAGCTATGATGTGTGGCACTCCGGTAATTGCCTTTGAGAGGGGTTCCATGAAAGAATTAATCAGGGATATGAAAACTGGCTTTTTAGTGCATAATACAGCAGAAGCAGTTGCTGCTGCCACTAATATTACAAGCATCAGCAGGCATGAGTGCCGGACACATGCCATGGATAACTTTAGCAGTCAGGTAATGGCCAGGCATTATATACAACTGTACAAAAAAATAGCGCTAAAACCAAGCGGCCTGTAAGCGGTTGTCTAACCGGTATTCATTATTTCGTCCAGTAATTTTCCCAGCGGAATAGTTGCAAAAGATGTGGCATGATCTGACACTGCATATGGGATCAATAGTTTGCCCTGGTGAATGATCGATCCGCAGGAATAGACCACGTTTGGAACATAACCATCTCTTTCATCTTCATTAGGCATCAGCAGCGGTTCTTTTAACCGTCCCAGTTCTTTAGCAGGATTGTCTATATCAAACAAACTGGCTCCCAGGCAATATTTGCGCATTGGGCCCACTCCATGCGTGATTACGAGCCACCCTCGTTCTGTTTCAACAGGAGAACCTCCGTTGCCGACCTGTACATATTCCCAGGGATATTTTGGTTGTTGTAATAATGTAGCTGTGTCCCACAGGTACAGATCATCGGAGAACATAATATAATTATTGATCCCGTCAATACGTGAAATCATGGCATATTGACCGTTGATCTTCCTGGGAAATAAAGCAAGGTTTTTGTTGATGGCTGCTTTTCCATGCAGAGGGGATATTTTAAAATGTAAAAAATTGCTGGTTTCAATTAAATAAGGCAAAATAAAGGAACCGTCATAAGCAGTATAAGTAGCGATATAGGTGATGGATCCATCATCCCTGGTAAATTTTACAAACCTGGCATCCTCAATTCCATTCTTCTCTGTAAAGGTTACGGGGAAAATAACACGTTCTGATAACATCGAATCAGAAGGGAAATGCAGTTCGTAACTGGTATTTACCATGCTCAGGATATCGTATTTTAGTTTGTTCTTTTCCGTTCCGGATTCAACCTGCTGCAAGGAAGATTTTAAAGCCAATTCAATTTCTTTATAAGAAAAAGTATCATGCAACTGATTCAGAATATCCAGCCGCAAATCTTCGGGCAATGCTATTTGCAACAGCAATTCTCCAAAAGCCATTTTGCTATCCCATTTTTGCTGAGTAACCAGCCCTTCGTTCAAAAACCTGCTGGAAGGCTCAAAATGAATCATGGCATCTTCATCCAGCTTTCCCCGTTTAAATACCAAAGATGAGATATGACCTTCGCCGGTAGCCCTGAAGCTCATGATCACATTTTTTTCACCGGAAGCTGTACCTGACTGATCCGGATCTTCAACAATCGAAGGATTAAACAATGCAACAGCCTCGAGAGAATATTCCATTGTGAAATAAGATCCAAGCAGCAGTTTTTTTTCTTCGGATAAATTAAGTTGTTCTTTCTCCGGTAATAAGTATTTTATTAATTCAAAATGCTTTTCAAAAATTGCATGAATACTCCGGTAGCGAGCGGAAAATTCATTAAGAATCTTAAGCAACAAATGATTCGTCTCCTTATCGGACAGCTGCAATACTTTATTGACAAGTGCCCGGGAACGTTCATCGCCGGTGTTAAAAAACCTGGGAATTACCTTCTTAAAATCAGGATTCAATCTTAGCCCGGTTCTGTTAACGTGTAGTTTCATATGTGATCATGTAGCGTTCAACTGTGATTCTGTTAAAGGTAGACTCTTTTAGCTACATACAGGCTGGTCAGTTACATGGATAGCAATATCGCTATATAATGACAGATAGCACCTGCAAGCACGAATAGATGCCATACTGCATGCGTGTAGAGATACTTATCCCATAGGTAAAAAAGAACACCTACGATATATATACCGCCGCCAATGCAAACTAAAATGACCACTTCAACAGGTAAATAATCGAAGAATCTCCGTCCTCCTGTGATCATAATCAATCCCATGAGCAGGTAGATAACGGTGGAAATGATCTCGAACCTTCCCGTATAGAAAATTTTAAAGAAGATACCTGCAATGGTTAGTCCCCACAATACGGTTAATAATGTAATACCGAAAGTGTTATTCATGAATACGAGCAGGAAGGGCGTGTAGGTGCCGGCAATGAGAAAATAAATACTGATGTGATCAAATATTTTGAAAAGCCGCCGGATGGCCGGCTCCTCCGCGATATGAAAAATGGTAGAGCAAGTAAACAATAATAGAAAACAGAACCCATAAACTCCTGCGCCAACAATACCTGGCGTATTACCATGGGCAGTGGCGGTGGCAGTCAGAACAGGCAATCCGCTTACCCCGAAGAGGATACCAATGCCATGTATAAAGGCATTGACAATTTCCTGTTTGCGTGTGTATGTTTCCATGTCGTACTGGTTTACTCGTACCGGTATCCTAATTTAATAAGAATTCCGATTTTGCTGTATTATTAATATATTTTAAATTCCCATAACCCGGGTGTGCCTTTTAAAATGGGTCAGTTTTAGATGTCTGGCTCTAATGGCAACCGTATCATCGTTAAAACGCCAGTTGACAAAGTCTTTGTATGTGCAAACCGCCGACGGACCGGATCTTGCCAGGCCGCTGCTATAACCGTCGGTCGTGACATAACAATAATAAGTATCGCCGATCTTCTGAATACTAGGATCAGCAATGAGGTCCGGGATAATGGGGGGATTATTTTTCCTGCCCAGAACAACCTGCTGTGCATATCCGGTGGTATAACAAAGTGTGATGAATAGTACCAGTTGAAGTTTTATTATTCAAAATAATGGACTAAAAAGACGAATTTTATCAATTATAATGCAACGCTTACCAATTATCGTTCAAATCTGGTTGAGTTGCTTGCCAATAAACTATTTGATCATGAAGAGAAGCACATTTGTAAAATTATCTTCTGCGCTAATTGCCGGCCATGCACTCCCACCTCTGGAAGCATGGACGCCTGATGGCAGGCTAAAGAACTGGGCAGGTAATATCGTATACAGTACCGACAATGTGTATTATCCTGAATCGGTAGCAGCAGTGCAGGCGTTTGTAAAGAAAACAGATAAGCTAAAGGGACTGGGTACGCGCCATTGCTTTAACAGGATCGCAGACAGTAACCACAACCTGCTTTCCTTGCAGGCTATGAATAAGGTGGTGGCACTGGATGAACATGCGGGCACTGTTACCGTAGAAGGTGGGATTAGATACGGGGACCTGTCACCATACCTCCATAAACGTGGATATGCATTACATAACCTCGCTTCACTTCCGCATATTTCTATTGCGGGTTCCTGCACTACCGCTACACATGGCTCCGGTAGCGGGAATGGTAACCTCGCTACCGCTGTCAAAGCTTTGGAAATAGTTACAGCCGATGGTAAGGTGCACGAGTTTTCCGGAGAAACCTATGGCGAACAATTCAACGGCATTGTTGTTGGACTTGGCGCTTTTGGCATCATTACAAAAGTTACGCTTGCCATACAGCCAACTTATCACATACAGCAAAACGTTTTTGTACAACTGCCCATGATCCAATTGCAGGAACATTTTACAGAGATTGTAACAGCCGGGTATAGTGTGAGTCTTTTTACAGACTGGCAAACTGATAACATCAATGAAGTATGGATCAAAAGCAGGGTTGACCATGTGCGGCACTATGATCAGAAAGCTGAATTCTATGGCGCCGAAGCTGCAACAAAAGACCTGCATCCGATTGCAAATCTTTCTGCAGAGAACTGCACCACCCAAATGGGGGTTCCCGGGCCATGGTATGAACGTCTGCCACATTTTAAAATGGGCTTTACGCCAAGCAATGGTGCGGAGCTGCAATCTGAGTATTTTGTTTCCCGGCACGATGCAGTAGCTGCTATTCTTGCAGTTGCAAGATTGGGTAAGCTAATAGGTCCCCATTTGTTTATTTCCGAGATACGCACCATTGATGCTGATAACCTGTGGATGAGTCCCTGCCGGCACCAGGCTTCTGTAGCCATTCACTTTACATGGAAGCAGGACTGGCCTGTGGTGAGCAGGTTATTGCCTCTAATAGAAAAAGAACTGGCTCCTTTTGATGCAAGGCCGCACTGGGGTAAGTTGTTCACGATGTCTCCTGAAGTACTGGCCTCCCGTTATGAGAAATTAGGGGATTTTAAAAAATTGGTGACGGAGTATGATCCGCATGGCAAATTCCGGAATGAATTTTTAGAAAAGAATATTTATAACGGTTAAGGTGCATTTTTAACGCGCACATACAACTGCTTGTCATTACCCGTACCGGTACTTCGTTGCTGGGTTTCGAACGAGTCCATGCTTTTGATTAAAAGGGATAGCTTGCTGAAACCATAATTACGGGAGTCGAATTCGGGCTGTTTTTTCATGAGTAAAGTGCCGAGGATACCTAAGAAAACCCAACCGTCATCATCGGCCAAGTCGCTGATACTATCAGTTATCAGGCGGGTCAGCAAGGGGTTTATTTTTGCTACCGGAGATGTCACAGCGGTTTTTGGAGCAACAGTCGTTTCTTTTTGCTTTTTTTCTTCAGTGCCTGTGTCTAATATTTCTATATAAATAAACTTGTCGCATGCAGCAATAAAGGGCGCTGGTGTTTTTTTCTCCCCGATACCAAAGACCCGCATACCGGCTTCGCGCAAACGGGTAGCCAGGCGGGTAAAATCACTATCGCTGGAAACAATGCAAAATCCATCCACGCGGCCGGAATAAAGGATATCCATCGCATCAATGATCAGTGCCGAATCACTGGAATTTTTGCCGGAGGTATAACTGTATTGCTGGATCGGAGTAATAGCATGGGGAAGCAGTACGGCTTTCCAGCCGGAAATGGTGGGTTTAGTCCAGTCCGCATAAATGCGTTTAAAAGTAGGCGTGCCATATTTGGCAATCTCTTCCAGCATCACTTTGATCCTTGTATACGGTACATTATCTGCATCGATAAGGACGGCAAGGCGGAGGTCCTGGCTATTTTCCATATTCAAATATAATAAAATGGGAGCCGTATTTTCCAGTATTTAAAATGGCTTGGAATTGACAAACACCGTTAAGGATCGGATTGGGCATCTCGTCACCTGCAAATTAAAAAACCCGCCGAAGCGAGTCTTTTTAACTGATTTATTTTCAGTGTGCCCAGAACAGGAATCGAACCTGCACTACCTTGCGATAACCAGATTTTGAGTCTAGCGCGTCTACCAGTTCCGCCATCTGGGCTTTGGAAGCGGGTTGCAATATTACGTCATCACTTCATTCCGGCCAAAATCCGGTTCAGGTATTTTTTGCGGTAATAGTACTCTTTTACTTGCAACAACTCTTCTTTGGTAGTAATACCTTCCTGATAATTTGCAATAATCGTTTTAACAGGTTCATAAATGGCTTGTTTAAATTGTTCGACCGACAACTGCACGCGACCCGCTACTGCAGGGTCGCCGCCGGCATCCATTAACTGTTCGTTTAAATCCATCATTTCCATAAGAAAATCAGGTGATAACTGGTATTTTTCTTCTTCTTCCAACAAACCCTTTTGCTGTAATACGTATTTAATGTTTTCGTCGGGCTGCTGAAAGGTCCGGAAAGCTTTGTTTATCATGGACGACAATTCCAATGCTGTTGCCTGTTCTGCCTCCGTAGCCTGCGCAAACATATCAGGATGGTATTGCTTTTGCAGGGCGAAATACTTAGCTGATAAATTGCCTTTATTAACCTCCAAACTTACCGGGATATCAAATAGTTCGAAATAATCCATATCACTTATCTTGCTTGCAAATGTAAACCAATGCTTGTCATCGGACTTATTAGAGAGGGAAAAGTTCCGGCTGATAACCGGGTTGCACTTACGCCCGGTCAATGCAAATGGCTAGAGAAGCATTTTCCGGATATGCGCATCCTGGTGCAGCAATCTCCCGATCGTTGTTTCAGTGATGATGAATATAAGCAGGCTGGGATTACAGTGACGGAAGACCTATCGCCTTGCGATCTCCTGCTGGGGATCAAGGAAGTGCCTCTCAACATGCTACTGCAAGGCAAAAAGTACCTATTTTTCTCCCACACAAAGAAAAAACAGGCGTATAACCAGCCGCTGATGCATGCCATGATGGATCAACGCATTACCCTGATTGATTACGAATGCCTGGAACACAAAGATGGCCAGCGGATCATTGGCTTCGGTTTTTTTGCGGGTATAGTAGGCGCTCATAATGGCATTATGGCTTACGGTAACCGGACCGGCGCTTACCAGCTGGGCAGGGTATCGGCCGTGAAAGATTACCGCGAACTGATCCATACTTATTTCGGACTTAAACTACCCAATATTAAGATCGCAGTTACGGGCAGTGGCCGGGTAGCACACGGTATTCTGGAGGTCATGAACCTGATGGATATACAGGAAGCGGAACCCGATGAATACCTGCATCGCGGATTTGATTACCCTGTTTATGTGCACCTGAAGGGGAACGATTTATACCGCAATCGCCAAACAGGTAAGTACGACCGCAATGATTTTCATGCGCACCCCGGATGGTATGATTGCGTTTTTAAACAATACGCTGCGGAGACTGATATCCTGATGAATGGCATCTATTGGGATAAGGATATTCCCAGGTTGTTTATGCCGGACGACCTGAAGCAGGAGGATTTCCGCATCAGAACTATCGCTGATATCAGTGACGATAAGCAGGGCAGCGTTCCCTGCAACCTCGGCGATGCCACCATTGCTGATCCTGTTTACGGAGTGAACAGGATGACCTGCCAAAAAACAGCTCCTTATATTGACGGCAGCATTGATGTGATGGCCGTAGGTAATCTTCCCAATGAATTACCCCGCGATGCAAGTAAATATTTTGGTGAACAACTGATCAAATATGTATTGGAAGATATTAGGAAGGGTGGAAGCAAGACCATTGACGGAGCAATGATATTAAAAGATGGAAAACTGACTGCACCTTTTGAGTATTTGAGCAATTATGCGATGCATTAAGTGAGGTAGAGATAATAGTCTTTGAGTAATTGCCTGAAACTGTCTGTATATAGTCCGTTTTCACGGATGATAATGACTGACTGCATTGACGGTACTTCTTTTCTGCCGAACAGCAACATTGACCTGAAGTAGTTGTGTTGCTGCGTTTGTTTTACAGTCATCACATGGTGCAGGTAATATCCTTTTTCAAATGCCATTGTTTTAAATGCTTCATTCCGGTGGAATGGCAGGAGGATGACAAAGTGCCCGTTGGGCGACAGCAGTCTGTCCACAGCCAACAACAATTCATCCAGCTTCAGCTCGCTGCTGTGCAGCGCTAGGTTTCTTTTGTGATCATCACTTTTCAGGTCATGTTCAAAAAAAGGCGGATTGGAAAGGATGAGATCGTAGGGCAGATTGTCGGGCTGGCTGAATGCCTGGGCTGGGGAGCGATATATCCTTAGCCTGCTTTTCCAGGGCGATGCCGCAAAGTTTTCACCAGCCTGTTTCGCAGCAGCTTTATCTATTTCAATGGCATCGATCATTCCGGTTGATTGCTGGGCAAGCATGAGACTTAATAAGCCGGTACCTGTACCAATATCCAATACCCTGTCAACTGTTACCTCATTACTGCCGGCTTTCTCAGCAACCCAGGCACCAAATAAGCAGGCATCTGTACACACTTTCATGGCACAGTATTCCTGGTGGACGGTGAACTGTTTGAATTGAAAATATGTGTTAGACATGAAGCGGTGATACAATGAATAAAAAAAGCTGCATCCAGGAATGCAGCTCTTAAAAAAAACAAATACCACTTACCTGTCAGCGGTCAGGCTCGCCACCAGGTACTCCTGGTTCAGGCGTGCAATATTGCTGAGGGAAATTTCTTTGGGACAGGTAGCTTCGCAGGCACCAGTATTGGTACAGGAGCCAAAACCTTCTTTGTCCATTTGCGCTACCATATTCAGCACACGGCTCTTGCGCTCGGGCTCACCTTGCGGTAATTGTGCCAGGTGTGCTACTTTGGCACTGAGGAACAACATAGCCGAACTGTTCTTGCAGGCTGCCACGCAGGCGCCGCAACCAATACACATTGCCGCAGCAAAAGAAGCGTCTGCTTTGTCCTTTGCAATAGGCAAGGCGTTACCGTCTACAGCATTACCGGTGTTCACGCTTACATAACCACCCGCCTGGATAATGCGGTCAAAGGCGGTGCGATCTACCATCAGGTCTTTGATCACCGGGAAAGCGCCAGCCCTCCAGGGTTCTACCACAATCGTATCGCCGTCTTTGAACGCACGCATGTGTAACTGGCAGGTGGTATTTGCCTGCCAGGGGCCATGAGGCTTACCATTAATATACATGGAGCAGGTACCGCAGATGCCTTCGCGGCAATCGTGGTCAAATGCTATGGGCTCTTCTCCGTCTCTGATCAACTGCTCGTTTAACACATCAAACATCTCCAGGAAACTCATCTCAGATGAAATATTCTCCACCCTGTACAATTTGAAAGATCCTTTTGTGTGACTGTTTTTTTGCCTCCAAACCTTTAAGTTCAGATTCATAGTATAGTGCTGCATGTTGTCAGATTATTTATAGTTACGTTGAGTTGGTTTGATGACTTGATAATTGAGCGTTTCCTTGTGCAAGTCCCAATTATGGTCTCCCTTGTATTCCCATGCCGATACATACATATAATTGGCATCATCACGTAAAGCTTCTCCCTCCTCTGTCTGGTATTCTTCACGGAAATGTCCGCCGCAGCTTTCATTGCGGTTCAATGCATCTTTACACATCAGCTCGCCCAGTTCAATAAAGTCGGCCACCCGGTTGGCTTTATCTAATTCCGGATTCATCTCCAGTACATCGCCTGGTATCTTTACGTCTTTCCAGAATTCTTTTTTCAATGCCTGTATTTCGGCAATGGCTTCTTCTAATCCCTGTTTATTACGCGCCATACCACATTTTTCCCACATGATCTTACCTAAGCGTTTATGGAAGCTTTCTACAGATTTGGTACCGTTGATATTCATCAGCTGGTGTATCCTGTCTGATACTTCTTTCTCTGCTGCTTCAAACGCGGGATGATCGGTTGATACGGCTTTGCTGTAGATCTCATCAGCTAAGTAATTACCAATAGTGTATGGGATCACAAAATAACCATCTGCCAGGCCCTGCATCAGTGCAGAAGCGCCGAGACGGTTAGCACCATGGTCGCTGAAATTGGCTTCACCCAATGCATATAATCCGGGTACAGTGGTCTGTAATTCATAATCAACCCATAAGCCACCCATGGTATAGTGTACTGCAGGATAGATGCGCATGGGGACCTCATAGGGGTTTTCGCCAGTGATCTTCTCGTACATATCAAACAGGTTGCCGTATTTCTCCTTCACTACTTCTTTGCCCATGGCAATGATATGATCGAGACTGGCATGGTCCTCACCGTGTTTGTTCGCTTCAATGCGGCCATAGCGTTCAATGGCGGCGGCAAAATCGAGGTAAACAGCCTGTTTTGACGAACCCACACCATATCCTTCATCGCATCTTTCCTTGGCTGCCCTTGATGCCACGTCGCGTGGTACCAGGTTACCGAAGGCAGGGTAACGGCGTTCTAAATAATAATCTCTTTCCTCTTCAGGTATATCACTTGCTTTGCGGCTATCGCCTTTCTT
Organism: Sediminibacterium sp.; assembly: GCA_041856175.1. Classification (GTDB taxonomy): domain Bacteria; phylum Bacteroidota; class Bacteroidia; order Chitinophagales; family Chitinophagaceae; genus Sediminibacterium. Next base: position 191 of record JBHAFM010000078.1, on the reverse strand, counting down.
TTTCGGCACCCAGATACGGCCATCATTACGAAGTGACTCTGACATCAGGGTCAGCTTTGACTGGTGGTCGCCGCTCACCGGTATACAGGTAGGGTGGATCTGTGTAAAACAGGGATTGCCGAAGAAGGCTCCTTTTTTATGTGCTTTCCATGCAGCAGTCACATTACTGCCCATGGCATTGGTAGATAAAT
>JBHAFM010000077.1:0-25386 GCA_041856175.1 Sediminibacterium sp. | reverse complement strand
TATTTGCTGACAGAATGAAAACAGATCTCTGACAGTTCACCGTAAAAAAGAGGCGGTGCCTTGCTCTGTGATTGGAGCCGACCCCGCCTCTTTTTTACTACATCTTAATTATTCTTTGACACAGTTCATTTTACAGACCCCTTCCTTATTATATCTCGCCTTGTAATCCAAAGGAGATAAGCCTGTTATTTTTTTAAAAACTTCTCTGAACGCTTTATCATCTGAATAGCCCACTTCATTCATTACCTCAAAAATGCTTTTCCTGCCTTTTTCTAACGTCCTTTTTGCAACTTCTACTTTTACACGCTGCAAATATTCCACCGGAGTATTGCCTACAGCTTTGATAAAACGCCTGTCAAAATTTCGCCTGCTGATGGCAAGTTTTGAGGCCAGCTCCTCGAAAGAAATTTTGTCGCTCAGATTTTCTTCAATATAAGTTTGCGCTTTGCAAACCAAATCATCACCATGGTTTTTCTGCGCCTGGAAAATGAAAAAAGGCGATTGCGATGTTCTTTCAATATCAATTTGAAAAACCTTTGAGCATAAAATAGCTGTCTGCCTGTCAAAATATTTTTCAACCAGGAAAAGTACCAGGTTCAAAAATGAATAGGCACCTCCATTAGTATATATTCCCTGCTCAACAGTAAGCAGTTTATCGATATGAAGATGAATGTTTGGAAACATCCGCCTGAAATCGGTTGCCGCATTCCAATGAGTAGAACAAACCTTTCCTTCCAGCAAGCCGGTAGCAGCCAGCAAAAAGGCACCCGTGCAAATACTCGCAATCTCAGCCCCATTTTTATACTGCTCCCTGATCCAGCTGATCAGCGCTGCATTTTCTTTAATTACATTGTCATAATCATAAGAAACGGAAGGTATGATCAGGAGGTCGGTTTTTTTTATTTCCGTAATATCTGCAGGATGTATGGAAAAAAAGCCAGCATCCGATTTCAGTTCTGTCACAAAACCGGCAATACTGATTTCAATCATTGGTTTATTTCCCATCTTTTGCCAATACACATTTGCCCTGCTCAGGATCTCAAATGAACCCGTTATGCTGCTCAGGTTAATGTTCCCTTCCGGAACAATGATGGTCACTTGTTTCATGGAAAAAGTTTGCAGCAAAAATATATCATTATTTTGTCCAAATCAACCCTATATAATGGCTATTTCACACCCTTCAACTACCGAATTAAGACCTTAATTTTACCTGGTCACTATTGAAACAGGAACCGGTAATTGACAAACAATCTATAAACCTCAAAACAATTTTAAAATGAAAAACGAAGAAACCGCAGTAAAAATGATCCTTTCAGGATGGAAGAACGGACAGGATAAAATTCAAAAAGCGCTTTTAACTTTATCCGATGAGCATATGGATATGGAACTTATGCCTGGCAGAAATAAAGTTTCATGGGTAGTTGGGCATTTGGCAGCAGTTAATGATTCATTGTTTTCCATCCTTGGCCTGGGAGAAAAAATCAATGAGGATTATCACGACTACTTTACCAAGGATGACTCAATGATCAAAGCGCCTGGTATATCACAGACACGTGCATATTGGAAGGAAACATCTGAACAATTGGATAATGCCATAGCTGCATTGTCTGTGCAGGATTGGTTTGAAAGACACACAACTGTTTCGGCAGAAGACTTTGCAAAAGAGCCCCATAGGAATAAGTTGAATGTCTTGCTTTCCCGGACATTGCATCTTAATCACCACTTTGGCCAATTGGCGCTTGTTTTGAAGCCAATAATGCATCACTGATTTAAACAGTACACTTATCACATAAAATTTCAAAAATCATAAAGAAATGGCTTCATTAGATTTTACCACCACCTTGTTAGTAGATCAAATTCCGGCAGTAGCATTCAATGCCATCAATAATGTTCGCGGATGGTGGTCAGAAGCAATCGAAGGCAATACAGACAAACTCAATGATGAGTTTACCTATCATTATGAAGATGTCCATCGCTGCAAAATGAAAATAATAGAATTCATCCCAAACGAAAAAGTAGTTTGGTTTGTTCTGGACAATTATTTTAAATTCACAAAGGACAAAAGCGAGTGGACAGGCACAAAAATTAGTTTTGACATCTCTGAAAATGGTAACAAAACCCAAATCCGCTTCACGCACCTGGGGTTGGTTCCGGAATATGAATGTTACGATATCTGTAAAAATGCATGGAGCCAATATATACAGCAAAGTTTATTTAGCCTGATAACTACAGGTAAAGGCCAGCCGAACAGCACTGGTAACCCTAAAACTGCAGACGAAGATAAACTTGGGTCTGTCCATAGATAATTGCGTACAATAACCAAAAATATCCATATGAACGATTATCAAAAAAGCTTTACCGTAAACAAACCTACAAGTGAAGTTTACGCCGCTATTACCGAACATATTTCGGACTGGTGGAGCAATGACCTGACCGGTGCTGCGGCCCGATCAGGCGACAGCTTTACCATCTCGTTCGACAAAACCAGCAAAACAATGGACATTGTAGCGGCGATACCCAATAAGCAAGTAGTATGGAAATGTGTTAAAGCTTATATTAACATGGCCTCCCTGAAAAACAAGGCAGAATGGGTGGGTACTAAGCTGATCTGGACATTAAGCGCTGCTGACAAGGGTACAACCCTGACTTTTTTGCACGAGGGCTTAAACCAAAGTTTCGAATGTTATAAAGTGTGTGAGGCGGGCTGGGATACATTTCTCGCGAGCTTACAGGCTTACCTGGCAACAGGCAAAGGTGCACCCTTTTTGAAAGCAAAAGGCAACAAAGACCGGGAAGAAAAAAACAATCGGTTTAATCCGCTAAGTGTTTAACTAAAAAATAAATCAAGGTTTTATGATACAAGAAACAAAAACAGCACTGACAACTCAGGAAGTTGCAGCACGATTTGACGAGCTTGCCAAGCAAGAACTGTGGTTTGAAATTCAGGACGAGCTTTTTGCAGATAATGTAAGGAGCATAGACCCTCCAAATTCTCCGTATTTTAAGTATGTGGAAGGCAAGGTTGCCGTTCGCAAAAAAGGCGAAGAGTGGGTGGCGAAGATTAAGGAGGTTCATGGAACTTATACAACCCGTCCCGTTACAGGCGGCAATCACTTTGCAGTAGGACGGGGCATGGACATTACAGTGGAAGGTTTCGGAAGAATAAAAATGGATGAGATAATGTTATATGAAGTGAAAGACGGTCAGATTGTATTAGAGCAGTTCTTCTATTAGGAAAGTTTTGTTAAGCAACGGAATTTGGTTTGCGGATTGAATATTTATTACAGAGTGTCCCGTTGGACAATTGCGTTGATGTCAATAATTCAAGCTTGCTAACCTTATTTGTTTCCCTAAAGAAAGGTATTCCCTTTCCAAATAACACCGGGTGCACGATCAACCAAATGTTGTCTACCATACCCGTCAAAACGAAAAAAGCGCCGACTTCAGGGCGCTTTCGCGAAAAAAATGTAGTCCCGACAAGTGGTAAAAGGGCTGTCAAATGCCTTTATCTTATTTGACATTATTTTACAGCATTACACCTGAAACATAGTATTAATAACACTTTCAGAGGAATTCATATAAAATTTGTGTCGAATGATGATAAAAGGAAAATAATTCATTTGACACCAAATTTGACACCATATGGCTACACTGAAATTTTATTTAAAGGACGCAAACAAAAAGAATCTCCACCCGATAATGCTTTGTTATCAAGATAAAGGAGAAAAGTTCCGATTTTCTACAAGATTGCATACAAACAAAAGCAAATGGCAAGGCAACAAGGTAAAAGCAATTTCATTGGAAGATTTTGAAACTAATGAAAGACTTGGATTGTTAGAAAAAATTTTCCACGACATTGAAAAGGAATCTATTTCCAGTAAAGTTAGGTATTCAGTTAAAGAAGTTGAAAGCAGGTTTAAAGAAAAGATGATGGAAATGGAGGAGGTAACCTTGCTAAAAAGTAGCGTCGAATACAGATCAGAGTTCTTTCGATATTATGACCAGTTTATTGAACAATCAAAAGCTACGAAAGCGAAAAAGACTATTTCATCTTATATTACCTGCAAAAACGGTTTAATGGAATTTGAATCCTTCTCTAATTATACCATTACCTTTTCAAGCATCAATAGCAGATTTTATGAACAATTTTTCAGCTATTTGATAGTAACACGAAAATTTTTAAATAATACAATTGGGAATCGAGTTAAAAATTTAAAGGTTTTTTTGAATTACGCCATGAGGAATGGCCTTACAGATATTATATATAATTTTAAAGATTTTAAAACGTTAACTGAAGACGTTGATATTATAACATTAACGGAGCAAGAACTATTTAAAATTTATCAGTGTGAAAACCTGTCAAAGTCGCAGGACGTTGCAAGAGACTATTTGTGTTTTGAATGCTTTACAGGGCTTAGATTCTCGGATATTGGTAGGTTAAAGCATGAGAATATAAAAGACGGCTTCATGGTATTAAAAACAAAAAAAACAAAGGACAACTTATTTGTACCAATTAATGTATTTGCAAAGGAAATTATCAATAAGTATAAAGGTAAATTTACAGACTCTCTATTACCGCCTCCCTATGCAAATCAGGTGATAAATAGGCTCATCAAGGAGGTGGCTGAAATTGCAAAAATTGATGACATAATTATGGTTGAGAAGTTTAGCGGGTCTAATCGATTGACAATAACCAATCCTAAGTATTCTTTCATTAGTACTCATACAGGCAGAAGAACATTTATAACACTATCCCATGAAAAGGGAATGCAAGTTGAAATGATTATGAAAATTACTGGGATAAAAAAATGGGATACCTTGAAAAAATATTTAAAAGTATCAGAGAAAAGTAAATTAATTAAAATGAACGAATTTTGGAATCACAATGTGATGAAAGAATCAGTAAAAACGCAATCAATATAATAGGTGTAGTATGTCATATATAGGAGGATTAACAAAAACTGAACTAGCTGGCTTTCTTGCAACTGAAATGAAGCCCTTAATTGAAGAATTAAAAGAACTAAAAAGCGAAGTCGCTGAACTAAGGCAACAACTTCACCACAAGCATAAGGAGCTTTATACAATTGATGATTTAGTCGAGCTTTTCAATGTTACCAGGGCCACAATTCATAATTGGATCAACGATGGAAAACTTGTACGATATAAAATAGGCGGGCGTACTGAATTTAAAAGAGGCGATGTCGAGAAACTTATTAATTATTCAAAAAAATAGAATGTTTATGAAAATAGTACCAGTATTTGAAAGCAAGGAACTTGTTAAAAATATCTTAGACAAGGCAAAGAAGGAGTTAAAAAAGAAGGAAATCAAAATTGAGTTTATTCAATTAGATCTAGATGAAACCAATTTCGAAAGATGTAATTGCGCGTATCTTCAAAATACCGATAAAAAATCGGCGATACTTTATGAGGCCCTCACAAATCGTTTTTTTGCTATAAAAGAAGAACTTGGAAAGCCTGTGCTTTACTCATTGCATGGGAATATTTCTAAAGAAGTCCCTAAAAATGTTTTGGAAAAAATGTTTTGGGTATGCGGTAATAAGGCAGATACAATTCTGATAATTGACGATTTTTCACCGAATTTCAAACTTACAAAGCCCAATTTGTAAACTTTAAATATTATCATAATGTATTCTGTTTATGAAAGAAGAATTGGAGATATTGTAGCAAATGAGTATTGGGCTGCCATTGAAAAAATTATCGAAACTAAAATGGAGCGGATATTCCTTAAATATTTGCCTTCCATGGAAGGATTTGTAAATTCCGTCAAAGAAAAAGAGGAATTTGTTAGTACAAAGGAGGTTTGTCAATGCCTTAAAATATCGAGGCAGACTTTAAGCAATTGGTTTTCCAGCAAAAATACAAAGCCATTTTTAGTAGGCATACTTGAAAAAAGAGGCAAAAAAAATTTTTATAAAATCAATGAATTGATAATCCGGATTAAAAATAATGAGGGTATATTTTCAAAGAGAAAAGAGTTTGAGCACATAGAGGCCATTCAAAAGGCTTTCGTTTGCCCAGCTAATGCGGAAACTGAAGCCATATTAGCAGAAACAATTTCTACACAACTATCGCGAGAGGAGTTACTAAAAAAGTCAAAATTAGGTTTTAAACTTACCGAAAAGGAGAAAGAGGATATCGCAAGTGACAATGATTTGTAGATAAGTTGTTTTACAATAAACTGTAAAAAATGACAAGAAATTGTAAAATTAATGCCGTTACTCGGAGCGTTTGGTATATGTTATAGACATATACCATTCCTATATTAAAGCTGAAATAAAGTCCGCAACCCTATATTAAGCTGGGTAATTTCAGCCCGGTCAAGTTTTCCTAACAGCCCTTTGGCAAGAGATTTATCAAGAGTGGCGACTTTACCCGTTCTGATCAAGGATTCCTTTTTTAGGCCATTAGAGGCTGATGGTGATAAAAGTATATCTGTAGGCTCTTTCCATCCGGTTTGAGACGTTATAAAGCTTACGGTAATATCTATGGCCGTTTCGTACAAAACAACCGCAGGTCGAAGCTTTGTACCACTCAAATCTGTAAAGGGAAATATAATGAGAACAATGTCACCCTTAGTCATTGTATACCTCTTTTAAGTCCTTTAAGGTGTACAAATCTTCCTCTTCATGCAAGAATTTGAAAGACAAAGAGTTAGAAGAAAGCTGCTGAATGCCTTCAGTTAATTTGTGCTCTTCATACCGTTTTATGACAAAGTCAGCAAACTCGGAGATTTCCTCCGCTTTGTCCTCAGGCAAACTGTTAATTACCTGAACGGTCCGTTTTATAATAGCCTGATGTGTCATATTTTGTGAATTACGCTCCAAATATACAGTTTTTCAGAATTGAGTTTTCTGTTTAAAACGAACGGAATTGGATTTTAAGGAAGTATATACATAATTTGTCATGCTTGTTTTTTTGATTAATATCTAGCCTTCCGTGTTTTTGTAGCCTTCGTGTGTTTTATATAGGAGTTGGGACAAAGGTACGAATCATGGCACGTCTACGCTTGGGTTTAAGCGTACCAGTTCGGAAAATAGCTTTTGATTTTATTTATTACCCCTGCCTTTTTATAAACTGCCCCCTATTAATATAAATCCCAGCTCCAATAAGTCCAATTCCGACAGAAAGAGAGAATCCACTGGCTTGTAAAATATTGTATTCAGCATATTGACGAGTTGTTTCCTTAACCATAGAAACCACTACATCCTTCATTTTGAATAAAGAAATCGATTTATAAATCAAAAAAATGCCTATTCCCAATAATGCTAACCCAATAAAAATGTTTGTTTTTGAAACAGTATTCTTTTCTATTAATGGTTGAGATTTCTTTGGGCTAAGTAAAATGAAAATAATTCCGATTAAAGGGCTAAAAAAAATACTGAAAAATAGCCCCCACCAAAAACCAATTTTTCGTTTAGTAGCAATGAACAGGGCAAGCGAAAGCGAAATTACTATTGAAATGAAAACCTTTTCCATAAAGTCTTTATTGTTTTTTTGCAGTTTTTTTATTCAACCCTGCTCCTGTAGTAGATATAGCTATCATTTGTTCAAATGTTCTATTAAACGTAACCTTTGGCTCGTATTTCTCTGCCCGCTTCTTGGGGTCTTTCTTTTTAATTGGTCTCAATTTTGACATTATTCAAATAACATTTTAGTCTGAACGCTCGGTAAATTTAATATCGGTATCTTTTTTACGTGCAATTCACCATTCGCAAATTTACTCAAATCTCCATCTTCGCTATAAATACATTCTACTTTTCTAACAATACAAATAGCAGCTATCATACAGTCGTATTTCATTTTTTGCTTGGGGACTGCATTATCATTTTTGTATTGTATGAGTTCTGGGTTAGTAAATGAATTATGTAACAGTTCTGCACATTTGTTTGAAGCGGGTGCATCAAATGGGGCAACAATAAACTTTTTATCAATTAACCCCATCACTTTGGAATGGTCAGCTTTTGGGACGGGAGATAGAATTTCTGCCAACATTGGAGTAGGTAATAGTAGCCTATATTCTTTTTCAGAAAGCCAATTAATAAGTTTTTTTGCCTTATCTATATTTTCCTCTTGTCCATGTGTCGCAACTTCCCTTATTCCCCAAATGAAAATATGACTATCAATTCCTACTATTTTTTCCATTTAAGTTTTAATTAAGATAGTTTTCTATGTCCTCCAATTCATCCCAATGTTTTCCTATCAACCCTTTTATTTCATTGAATGCGATATTTAATGGCTGATTATCCAACTGTATTGGCCTCAATATTTCGAAGTTCTCAATATTAAAAGTCGTAGCATTCCACGTTGCCCTGCCTACTAATCCTATATACTCATATATTCGGGGGGCTAATTTTTTTGCAAGACTTTCATCAATATCAAATATTAGTTTTTCATCTTCATTAATCCTGAAATGCAATCTTGGTTCTTCTCCTCCAATACGAATAATTTTACCATATATGGTAGTCTCTCCAGTTATACTATTAGGTATGGTATAATTAATTTCTAAATCTTTAGTAAAATTTGAAATAGTATGTTCATTATGATTAAACTGACCTAAACAATTATGTTTTTTTGTAAACTTTATTATCTCTTTTAATGGTTGTATCGTTCCCTTATTAACCTTCGTGTAATCACCGGTGGATACAGCAGTAGCGACTAATAAATAACTGCTTAATATTACTTCTTTTACTTTAACAGGCTTAAATATCAAATCAAGGCTATTATTGTCTATTCGATCAAAACAAAATAAAACTTCGTCAACATCTATTCCGGGTTCATCTGCTTTTGCTTGTTGCAATAAAAGCCTCTCAAAGGCTGCAATTAGGTTGGCAACCTCTGATGGTTTCACGGTTTCAGGGCTAATGCCATTCCCGTGAAATTTTAATTCTAATATATCGGTAACATTATCCATTAACGGTACAATTTATTAGTTTTAGTTGGCTAACTAATAATCGCATTAAATATTAATTTAATTTTGACATTAAAATTAGGTGTTTATTGGGACAATACTTGTTGTTGTGTAACAAACACCGAAAAATGGAGGGGCAATTCAAAAATCTACAGCAGCTTTTAGACTTCTTCAAGAATGAGAAAACCTGCAAAGCCTACTACGAAAAGCAGTGTTGGGGTAGCAATATTGCGTGTCCTCATTGCGGTAATGCAGGAAAGATTTACAGGACTAACAGAGGCTTTGAATGCGGCGAAAAATTTTGCTTTAAAAAGTTCTCTGTTACTACTGGGACAATATTCGAGAATACGAAAATAGGGCAGCGTATATGGTTTGCCGTTTTGTACCTGATCTCAACTTCAAAGAAAGGTGTTAGTTCATTGCATTTGGCAGAGCAATTAAGTATCACACAGAAAACTGCATGGTTTGTAAATCACCGTATCCGTGAAATGCTGAAAGATAGCGCACTGGAACAATTTACAGATGTTGTACAGATAGACGAAACATTGGTCGGTGGCCAAAATAAAAACCGCCATGCTGACAAGAAGCATAAAAATACACAGGGCGGTAAGGGCACGGCTATTGTATTCGGTGCGCAGAGTATAACTGGTAAAGTGAAAACATTGGTTATCCCAAATACTGAAATAAACACCATACTTCCTGTAATCAAGAACCAGATTGAGAAAGGCATCATTATGGTAACAGATGAAGCACAGCAGTAACACAAGTCATTAGACGCTGATTTCTTCCATGTTTCTATAAATCATAGTGAAGGGCAATACGCAATCGGATGCTTCACCACTAACAATATGGAGAACTTTTGGAGTACATTTAAGCGTGGGGTAATTGGCATCTATCATTTCATTTCCCCTCAACACTTGCAACGGTATGCAACCAAATTTGAATACCGTTACAATAACAGGAAAAATACGGGAGTTGAAAAGTTTGAAACGGCTATCAAAGGCGCAGACACAAAGTGGCTGAAATACGATACTCTGATAGGGAAATAAGATAAGATAATCTATATAACCGTGGAAGCCCCTTCACTTATCGTTTGATATGTGAGGGGGCTTCTGGCGGTGAGGAAGGGATTCGAACCCTCGGAGGTTTTCACCTCTACGATTTTTCAGGTCGTTACAATAGACCGCTCTGACACCTCAAATATGACGTTGATCATTTTTGAAATGGCAGCCCGTGAAACTAATAAATTTCATTTGCTTTGTCCCAACTTGTATATAGTTGCCTTAAATAACAAGCCACCGGCAATGTTCAGGGAGAGCCTGTCGGCGACGCATCAGCTAAAACAGACGGTTGAACACCAACAGCATATAAACCCTCATCAGCTGAATATACAATCATCTGTTTTAGCTGATGAAACATCAAAAAGTCTATATTAACTGTGTCCTAAAAATGATAAGGCTTCACATGGGCAACGGAAGTTCTTTTCCCAACCCCTTTAATGCCTGGACGTTATGCCCCATGATATGGGCGACCACAAAAAAATCGACAATGACTAACAACTTTGAAAATAATTCCATAATTTGACTCATTAAATTTAACTCATATGGACAGCAACAAAAAAAATGGACTTGCCAACTTGACGAAGAAGGTAGCTGCAATTTTCGGAACAGCTTTAGCTGCCATAACAGGCATTCAGTCTAACGCAGTAACTCCTACCCAAATTGACAACCTTGAAGGCAAAGCAATTCAGGTTAAAGAAATTGGCAAAGTAAAACCAATGCCAGTTTTAAAACTTAATCCGAACAACCCTGAGAATAGTCAATTTGTTGCTCTACACCGTTCTCACTCCTCTCATAGATCTCACAGTTCACATAGGTCCCACTATTCTCATAGGTCAGGAGCAATGTTTGCCTAAATCTTTCTGTTATGCAATTTCAGAATGAAATTAGAGATAATGAAATAATTGTTTTTGCAGATGTTTCTTTGTATTCGAAGGATAGCATTTTTAAGTGTTTATATTGGTATGGCGATAAGCTTCATACCAGTGTATCATTTGCAGACAGTAATACATACAGAGTTTCTGTAAAATCAATTTCTACAACTCATCTTTCTCAACAAGAATTAGAAAACTTGTTGCTGAAACTTGAACGAGATTTGATTGATTTCAACTTACGCGATATTGTTACTAAGGAAACACAAAATGTAAGAGATTTATTAATTGCAAAAGCATTTTCAAACGGTGAATTTGATGAGTTGCCTCCCGGAGATGTATCAGATCCAGTAGGTTTTAATGTAAATCAGTTAAAGAATGATTGATGCAAAACCAGACAGGAAATCAAGAAAATTCAGAGATATTGACCAATTCAATTTAAATGAAAAAAGTCAATATTATTTACTGCCTTTCCGTTTCCACAGAATTACAGATGAAAAGGAAATAATCGTTAACGAAGTTGGCGACTATTTACTATTGCCTAACGGAACATTTGAAAAAGTTGTAAAACGGCAAATTGACAAAGAAAAAAATGCTGAACTATATGGTGACTTAATTGCCAATTTCTTCATTTCAGAAGAACCTATTCCACCGCTTATTGATGTTCTTGCTACAAGATACAGAACAAAAAAGCTATTTCTAAACTACTTCACCGGCTTACATATTTTTGTTATCTCATTGAGATGTGAGCATACTTGTCATTATTGTCAAGTTTCACGAGTAACTGAAAACCGTGATTTATTTGATATGTCAATTTCAAATATTGATAAGGGAATTGAAATTATGTTTAAATCACCCAACCCCCATGTAACAATGGAGTTTCAAGGTGGTGAAGCGCTACTTGCATTTGACAACATTAAATATGCCGTTGAAAAAGCCGAAAGAATAGCGCAGGAAATTGGAAAAGGCTTGACCAAAGTTATTTGTACCAATTTGGCGTTAATAAATGAAGAAATCTTAGAGTATTGTAAAGGACATGAAATACTAATATCAACTTCTTTGGATGGTCCTAAATACATTCATGACAAAAACCGCCATAAGCCACACGCAAGCAGTTATGAGTTGGCTATCAAAGGAATTGAACTTTCAAGAAAAGTTTTGGGACATGATAGGGTTTCAGCCCTTATGACAACAACAAAACTTTCATTGGATTATCCAAACGAAATTATTGACGAATATTTCAACTTAGGTTTCCAAGGGGTATTTTTAAGAAATATCAGTCCTTATGGTTTCGCCTTAAGAACTGATAAGTCAAAATACGAAACCGATAAGTTTCTTTCCTTTTACAAAAAAGCACTTGACCGAATTTTAGAATATAACTTCAGCGGACACTATTTCACAGAAGATTTAGCGAAAATATTTTTAACAAAAATTCTTACTCCATTTAATGTTGGATTTGTTGACCTGCAATCACCAGCAGGTTTAATAAATGGTGTAATAGTTTTCAATTACGATGGTGGCGTTTATGCCACCGATGAAAGTAGAATGTTAGCAGAGCAAAAGGATTTCACTTTTAAACTCGGCACATTAGACGATAATTACAATGACCTTTTCTTTGGCAAAAAGGCACAAGAAATCTCACGACTTTGGGCCAATGAAGCGTTGACGGGTTGTTCAGAATGTGCATTTCAACAGTATTGCGGTGCAGACCCCGTTCATAACCATGCAACACAAGGTGACATGTATGGTTATCGTCCAAACAGCGATTTCTGTCAGAAAAACATGGAAATAATCCGTTACTTAATTGAACTAATGGAAAGCGATGATAAAATAAAAGGAATTTTTGAGAGCTGGGCAAAAACAGCAACCCATTAATATTGAAATATGCTGTTAAGAACTAAGGGAAATCCAATAAATATCGAAAGTCACCTTGTAGGTAAGGTTACAAGAAATCCAGAACTACTTGATGAAAATTCGTTTTTACTGATTGACAATTCCATTTCAGAATTGCCGAGTAATAAATTTATGGGAATTCTTAGTCGCCAAGAAGAATATGAAATTAAAAATGGCGAACAGGTTGTTTTCAAAATTCCAACCTTAGACCATTTAACAGACGGTGATATTGTTTCTGTTGGAAACGATGGTAATATATACACCCTCTATCGACTAAATTCATTCCATAACACTTTATTAGCTACCGAAAGATGTAATAGCAATTGTCTTATGTGTTCTCAACCACCGCGAGACAAAAATGATATTCCAATGCATTACAAAATTCACAAAATGCTAATCCCACTTATTCCGAAAGACTGCCTTGAATTAGGCATTTCAGGTGGTGAGCCAACTTTGATGGGTAATTTGTTTTTTGACTTGCTCTCTCAAATTAAAACAGAACTGCCAGACACAGAAATTCACGTTTTGACAAATGGACGTTCCTTTGCTTGGAACTATATGGCAGAAAGACTTGGAAAACTCGATTTTAGACGACTTATGTTGGGTATTCCTGTTTATGCAGACTATTATCAAGTTCACGACTACATTGTGCAAGCTGAAAATGCTTTTTATCAGACAATTTTAGGTTTACATAACCTTGCAAGGTATGATCAAAGACTTGAAGTAAGAGTTGTTTTGCATAAGCAATCAATTCCTCGTTTGACAAGACTTGCGAAATACATTTATAAAAACTTAGCTTTTGTTGAGCATGTGACTTTTATGGGACTTGAATATGTTGGTTACACGCCTCATAACATTCAAAAATTGTGGGTTGACCCATACGATTATCAAGACGAATTAGGAGAAGCTGTTGAATTTCTTGCAGGACAAGGTATGCATGTTTCTATTTACAATACGCCACTTTGTGTATTACCTGAAAGACTTTGGAAATTCGCAAGAAAATCAATTTCGGACTGGAAAAACGATTATTTGCCTGAATGTTCAAGTTGCACAAAACTTGGCGATTGTGGTGGATTGTTTACATGGAACTTGAAAAAGAATAGTGAACATATTCGACCGTTTACAGCATGATGAAAGAAGCACGAAGGCATACATGGTTTGGCAAAAGGCGGGCTGACATGCTGGGAAACCCACTCAAATTGACCCCCTGATACCGGGATAAACCGATGGAACAACCATTGGATCTTTCTATTCCAGAAGATAAGATGATGCTGGACTGCAGACTTAGGCATTTACAGCAGGTTTAAGAATTTAAAGTATCTTAGCAACAGATTGACACCTCTTTTGACACCTGCTAAAAACAATAAACCGCTTAAACATTGAGGTTAAACGGTTTATAATGGAGTATTCTCCTTTTTTGTAGTCCCGACAAGAATCGAACTTGTATCTAAAGTTTAGGAAACTTCTATTCTATCCATTGAACTACGGGACCATTTCCATTCATTTAATAAGTTTATTTTAATAAGTTTATTGCCTGAATGGGCTGCAAAAATAATGGTTTCTGCTATTCGGCAGGCGATTGAACCATTTCTTTTCAAAACCTTCACTGGCTTCTTAAATGCCCGCCTCATTAATTTACTTAATTTAGGCCCTCATATAAAAAAACAACGATTCAATGAACAGGAAATTATTGGTACTCACTTCGTTAGCCTGCATCGCTGCCTGCCACTTTGCTCTCGCCCAACCCCCCGGCAAACCCCGCGCCTCCCTCAACCACACCGCCATCTATGTGGTAGACCTGCAACGGTCCAGCTTCTTTTATGAACAGATCATTGGCCTCGATACCGTGCCCGAGCCCTTTCATGATGGCAAACACACCTGGCTGCAGATTGCCCCCCACAGCATGATGCATATTATACAGGGTGCTGACGCCTCCAAAACCTATTTCAAGAACCAGCATACCTGCTTCAGTGTACCATCAGTAGAAGCGTTTACTGAAAAACTGAAACAGCACGGGATTGGTTGGGAAGACCGCGATGGCAAGCAGAACGCTATCACTACCCGAATAGACGGTGTTAAACAACTATGGCTCAGAGACCCTGACGGTTACTGGATAGAGATCAATGACGACAAGTATTAATATCTGATTTGAAGATGCCTGATTTTGTGATGGTTGATTTGATTGGTTGATTGAAACTTAATCCTCAAATCAGCCATCACAAAATCAGCCATCAGCCATAAACCCATTATCTTTGCAGCCTCAAAATAAACTATGAAGTTTTATAATATCATTATTAAGTACCGTTTCTGGCTGAGCCTGTTTGCGTTGGTATTGGCTGTTGTGCTCAACCTGACCGGCACAGGTTTCTGGCCTACTTTTCCCTTGTATTTTGTTGCGGTCATCGGGTTGTTCAGCCATTTCTTTATTGGCCCGCTTCGGCTGATACAGGAACCTATGGAAAAAGGTAATGTGGAGGAAGTGGAGAAGATACTGTCTACCATCTGGTTCCCCAACCTGTTATACAAGCCTGTTCGCTCTACCTATTTTACCATCAAAGGGAATCTTGCCATGATGAAGCAGGATTTTGATACGGCTGAAAAGCACCTGAAAAAAAGCAACGAACTGGGCTCACCGATGCCTGAGGCAGAAGGAGCCAATAAACTGCAGTTAGGCATGATGGCCATGCAGCGGGGCGATCTGAAACAGGGAGAAAGTTATATCCGCGCGGCCATCCGTGCCGGTATTCCCGATAAAGAAAGTGAAGCCGTTGCTTACCTGAGCATGTGCCAGATATTCATGAATAAAAGAGAATTCCGCGCTGCAAAAGACTTCTTCCGCAGGGCCAAAGCATGCAAACCCACTACCAAACAGGTACTTGACCAGGTCAAAGAAATTGAAAAGTATATCTCACGGATGCCCGGATAAGAGATAACAGTTTATGTTAAAATAGCTGCAAATACCCCCTCTTTAACCCTGCATCAGTATCTTGCATGCATTGAAAAAGGCATTAGTCATAGTAACCCTCGTACTGTTCTCCTTATCCACGCTGGTAATGCCTTATGCCAATTACGATGACATACAGTCGTTACAGGCCGTGTACCACAACTGCCTCAACCAGGATGCCGATACCAATTTTGTGGAGTTCATTGCTGAAAATTTTTTATCGGCCGGACTGGCACTGGAAGATGCACACGAGGCAGGCTCACATCAACCCAAACATGCTGGTGATACCGACCTGGTGGTGCAAATACAAACAGGTACCCTGTACCAGCAACCGGTTACTGACATCCCCATGGAGCAGCCGCTTGCGCTTGCAACGGTAGCGCCCCTGAACCGCTCTAGTTTTACGCCACAGGAATACCATCCCGGTATTTTTCATCCCCCTGCCGGCAGTATATAACTGCTCCCAATGGCCACTGCCATTGATCGTACACTTTATTAATCATTGCACAGTTTAACAGGCGCATCGTATCCTTGGATAGGTATGCCCTGTATGCCTGCACACGAACAAATACATTCATCATGAAACATATCTTCATCCTGGCCATCGCATTGCTTGGCCTAAGCATCACAATGCACGCACAAAAAACCACCGCTGCAGCAGAGAAAGCGCTGAAGCAAAAGTTTCCCAACGCGAGAGAAGTGAAGTGGGACAAAGAAAAAAAGAACGAGTACGAAGCTTCTTTTGTAGTAGGCGGTAAAAAAGTTTCTGCCAACTTTTCCGGTACAGGTGAATGGCTCGAAACGGAAATGGCCATTCCGCAGTCTGCTGCACCCAAAGCGGTGATCGATGGTTTTAACAGAGCGCACACCGGTGCCGCCATCACCGCAGTGTACCAGATAGAGTCGAAAGAAGGGAAACGCTATTTTGAAATAGAATACACTCTGAAAGGAAAAGCAAAAGAGGCAAAGATCAGTGCCGATGGAAAAATGATGTAATCACCACAGCTGGCGCATGGCGCCACCTTTTTTTAATTATTTATTGACGATGAAAAGAATCAGCATACTGTTTTTATTGATATTATTCTCAACTGCTGCGGCTGTTGCACAGGCCATCAAAGGAACGGTCAGAAGTGCTGCAGACGGCAAACCGCTGGAAGCCGCTTCTGTGGTCATAACAGCAACGAAAAAAGGAGTGGCCACAGATACAGCAGGAAATTTTGTACTTACCAGTACTGCTCCGTTGAAAGGGAAAATAACCCTTCGTTTTTCTCATACCGGCTATGAGGAAAAAGACACCGCAATTACAACAACCACCGGTGCAGATATGGATCTCAGCATAGCGCTCCGACAGATAAAGGAAGTATTGCAGGATGTGGTGATCGTTTCTTCTTCCCGCACCAATTCGCGCATCGAAGACCTGCCCACCAAAGTAGAGGTACTTGGCGCCGAAGAAGTGCACGAAGAGAACGGCATCAAACCCGGTAACATTGCCAGCCTCCTCGGCGATGTGGCTGGCATACAAATACAGCAAACCAATGCCGCCACCGGTAATGCAGACATGCGTATCCAGGGCTTGCAGGGCAGATACACACAGATACTGCGCGATGGGATGCCTTTGTTTGGCGGTTATTCGGGCAGTTTCAGCATTTTGCAGATACCGCCGATGGACCTGCAGCAGATTGAGTTGGTGAAAGGCGCCAGCTCTACCTTGTACGGCGGCGGTGCCATTGCCGGTATGGTGAACCTGGTTTCTAAAAAGCCTAAACTGGGCAGCCCTGAAAGGAGCTTCACCCTCAACCGCTCTACACTGAAAGAAAACAACCTGAATCTTTTCTTCTCGGGAAGGAACAAACAGGCCGGGTACACTTTGTTCGCAGGCGGTACTTTGCAGGATCCCGTTGATGTCAATAACGATGGTTTCTCCGATGTGCCTTCGGTGAAAAGTGTATTTGTACACCCGCGTGTATTTTTATACGGCGGTGAAAGATCAACGGTCGTTCTCGGCTATACCCTGAATTATGAAGACCGCAATGGCGGCGATATGAAAGTACTGAACAAAACAGCCACAGCACAAAACCAATTCTTCATTCAGAACAAAAGCCTCCGCAATACAGCTGATATTACCTGGGAAAGAAAAACGGCCGGTAACGGGCAGTTCACTGCCAAGGCAAGCACCAGCTTTTTTAACAGGGATGTCAACACCAATGTCTTTGGGATGAAAGCGAACCAGCTTACCTGGTACAGCGAAGTGGCCTATGCCCAAAGAAAAGCACAGCACAATTATTTGATCGGCATCAACTTCAACGGGGAGGACTTTAAAAAGCAATTACCCGACAGCAGCCTGATACCCAACGGCGCTTCTAATACAGTTGGCTTCTTTACACAGGACGACTGGAAATTGACCGATCAGTTTACTTTGCAGGCTGGCCTGCGTGTAGATGCGCACAGTACATACGGTGTTTTTGTACTGCCGCGTGTATCGCTGATGTATAAAGTAAACCATGCAGTAACCATGCGCCTGGGTGGCGGACTGGGTTATAAAACACCCACGCTGTTCAATGCCGAGATAGATGAGCGGGATTACCGTTACCTCTCAGGCTATACCAACGGCATTGAACCCGAATGTGCTGCGGGCGCCAACTTTGACATCAACTATAAAAGGAAACTGGGCGATTGGTTACTCACCCTGAACCAGACTTTCTTTTATAACCAGATCAGTAAACCATTGGTGTTGCAAACGGCCGGAGCCACTCCTTCCGCGTTGTATTACAGCAACGCAATAGCCCCCTTGCAGACAACCGGTTTTGAAACCTATGTGCAGGCAACCCACGATGAGCTGGAACTATACGCTGGGTATGTGTACACCAACGCCAAAAGAAAGTACGATGCAGGCAACCCCAACCTGCCATTAATTGCTCGGCACAAATTCGCTACGGTGATGGCCTACGATTTCAGTGAACACTTCAGGGCGGGGGTTGAAGCAGCCTATACTGGCAGCCAGTACCTCGATAACGGAACCACCACTGCACCTTATGTATTTACCGCAGCGATGCTGCGTTATAATATTGGCAAAGCGGCTTTTGTACTGAACTGCGAGAACCTCTTTGATTACAGGCAGAATAAAAACAACAGGACAGTATTTCCACCCTACACCAATCCAACTTTCCCGGAAATATGGGCGCCGTTGGATGGAAGGGTGGTAAACCTGTCGATGTATGTGAAGTTCTGATTACTGCAGCGCCTGGTACACCAGCACTTTGAATTTTTCAGTAATATCCCAATGGCTGTTGGGGTATTGCTGTAATACAAACTGCGCTACAATTTTTTCCTTGGGATCCATCCAGTAGGAAGAACTGAACATGCCGCCCCAGCTGAAGGTGCCGGGTGATAACATGGTCCTGGCACTGCCGCCATCTGTTACTATTTCAAAACCGAGACCAAATTTATTGGCGCGCCCCAGGTTGATATCGCCAACCTGGTTTTGCGTCATGAGACGGATCGTATGTGTACTCAACAGGCGTTTACCATTGTACACACCGTCATTCAGCAGGCACTGCATAAAGATGGCGTAGTCATACGCTGTAGAGACAAGACCACCGCCGCCGGAATAAAATTTACCATCCGCCACTAAGGGGTAATCGCGGTAGAAAGTTCCGTTGATAGTAATGTATTCGCGCATGTTCACAATATGTTTGCTCTTGTCTTCCTCGTGCAGCATGGCCAATCGCTGTTGTTTCTCTTTAGGGAGATAGAAATAAGTATCCTTCATACCTAAGGGTTCAAATATGTGCTGCCTGAAATACCTGTCAAGGCTTTGTCCGCTCACTACTTCAACTAAGCAACCCAGTACATCTGTATTCAGCCCGTAAGTAAACTTCTCACCGGGCTGGTGCATCAATGGCAGCGCAGCCAGCTTCTGAATGTTCTCAGCAGAAGTGCCCGTTTTTAAACCGATACCACCCATAATGCCGGCTTTACCATAGATGGCATTGGACATTTCAGATCCGATCTGTGCATACGCAATACCCGAAGTATGCGTGAGCAGGTCACGGATGGTGATCTCTCTTTTGGCGGGCACGGTTGTATAAGTAGAATCAGTTTTATTGAACCGGTCAACCACCACCGGGTTTTTGAACGCGGGAATGTATTTGGAGATGTTATCATCCAATAATAGTTTCCCTTCTTCATACAATTGCATCACTGCCACACTGGTGATTGCTTTTGTTTGTGAAGCAATACGGAAGATGGCATCTTTTTGTAAGCGTTTGTTCTGTTCTTTATCATCAAATCCCAATGCCTTGTGGTACACGATATTGCCATTTTTGGCAACAAGGGCAATCGCTCCTGCAATCCATCCACTATCAATATATTGCTGGATCACCTGGTCAACACGGTGTAAACGTTCCGCAGAAAAGCCGTTCTTTTCAGGCGTACTCATTGTTAAAACAGAAGGCCTGGTCGTTTGTGCAGGAAGGTAAAGCTGCTGGCTGCAACAGACTGCGATCAATAAAAACAAGGGTAGTTTTTTCATATGGCATGACTATTTAAATGATGTTGAATCCTTTGACAACAACTGCTCCACCTGCACAGGAAAATGTGCATGTTCCAGCGCATGTATCTTCTGCGCCAGGCTTTCCGGTGTATCGGTTGGGTCAACAGTACAGCGGGCCTGGAAAATAGGCGCTCCCTCATCAAACCGTTCGTTCACATAATGTATGGTAATACCGCTTTCTTTTTCTCCGGCAGCAATCACCGCTTCATGTACACGCATGCCGTACATCCCCTTGCCGCCGTATTTGGGTAACAATGCAGGATGAATATTGATGATACGATTGGGATAAGCCTGTATCAATGCAACCGGAACCTTCCATAAGAAGCCGGCCAGCACAATAAAGCTGATACCGTATTGTTTTAATTCATTTACGTAAGCATTACCCCGGAAGAAAGGTTCTTTTTCTATCATTAATACAGGGATGTAATGTTCCGCAGCGATTTGCAGCACCCCCGCCCCCGGCTTATTGCATACGATCAATGCAACTGTGATGAAAGGATGCCCCTTAAAGTGCCGGATAATTTTCTCCGCATTTGATCCCGCCCCCGACGCAAAAATGGCCACGGCCTGCTGCTGGTGTTTCAGGTCCGGCGCCTCCTGTTGCACGATCCGCTTCCACACCCGGCGCAGGTAATCGCTGAAAAAAGCAAACTGTCCCAGCGGAATGCTGGCAATCAAAACGCACCAAGGCCAGAGCAGGGTGATTAATAGTATATATATGATAATATATAAAACCTCGCCTTCAAGGTTGATAAGACCCATTAGTTTTCTTCCGGCATAACCACAAAGACTGCCGCCGGTTGCAAACGTGCAAAAAATAATGGTGAATTGAATCCAGCTAACCTGCCATTTTTCCTTTAATCGTTGAAACATAGGTCAAAAATGCTATAAAAAGCTGAGTATTGTATGCGAATAAGGAGAATCTCGTTTAAATCATCATTTACATCTTTCTGTCATGTGATTGCAATGAAATCATTTGCGAAAGCATGACAAGAAATGAAAGATTTATTTGTGAATCCGCTGAAACACAAGCCAGATAAGGTTAAAATTTTTTTAACAAGGTTTAGTTTTTGTCAGCTTCCTGTCATATTTTTGCAGCCGTTCACGGATATTTTTCCACACCAAGAACCACCGTTTGTGAATATGATATCTTTTAGATGTATAGCCAAGACCTGTATCCTCAGTGCACTCTTTTTAGTGGGTTTTTCCCTGGTGAATCCAGCCTCCGCACAAGATGGAAAGACCTTGTTTAATACCAATTGCGCCAGTTGTCATAAAGTGAATGCAAAAGCTACCGGTCCTGCCCTGGCAGGAGTGGAAGACCGCTGGCCTGATAAAGCCAAACTGCATGCCTGGATACACAACAGTGCAAAAGTGCTGCAGTCGGGAGACAAGTACGCCAATGACCTGTACAATGAGTACAATAAAACGGCGATGAACAAGTTCGAAGGTATCCTGGACGATAAGCAGATCGACGCTATCCTGGCTTATATCAAGTCTGTACCTGCCGCTGGTGCAGCAGGAGCCGCAGGCGCCACTGCTAACCCAAACGAAGCCAAAGCCGCTGAGAGTGATAATAACCTGTTATTTGGTATCCTCACCCTGATCCTGGCGGTAGTTGCCCTGACCTTATTACAGGTGAACGCTAACCTGAAAAAATTAGCCGACGAGCGTGAAGGACAACCCGCGCACGAGCCCATTCCTTTCTGGAAAAACAAAAGCTATATTGCCCTGCTCACCGTTCTGTTGTTCATTGTAGGCGGTTACCTAACTTCCAAAGGCGCCATGGCGCTGGGCCGTTCTAAAGATTACCAACCCATTCAGCCTATTTACTACTCACATAAAGTACATGCCGGTATCAACCAGATCAACTGCCAGTACTGTCATACAGGTGTTTACCAGGGCAAGCAGGCAACGATCCCTTCTGTGAATATTTGCATGAACTGCCACATGGGTATCAATGAATACAAAGGAGAGAAGATATTTAATGAAGCAGGTGACGAAGTGAACGGAACCGGAGAGATCCAGAAATTATACAAATACGCAGGTTTTGAACCCGGTAAACCATGGGATGCTTCCAAGGCTAAACCAATTGAATGGGTGCGTATTCACAACCTGCCCGATCACGTTTACTTTAACCACTCACAACACGTAAAAGCAGGCCAGGTTGCCTGTCAGACCTGCCACGGTGAGATTACTAAAATGGGTGAAGTGAAACAATTTGCCGACCTGAGCATGGGATGGTGTATCAACTGTCACCGCGAAACACAGGTGCAGTTTAAAGACAATGGCTTCTATAGCATTTATGAGAAATACCACCAGGACCTGAAGAGCGGAAAAATCGATAGCACCAAAGGCATTACAGTAGAAAAGATCGGTGGTACAGAGTGTCAGAAATGTCACTATTAAACAGAAGTTCTTATAATATTTTTATAACCGTTTTAAATAATCTCCCTTCAGGGTTTAGGGTAAAATCCTCCTTTAGGGGCTAGGGGTTAATTATGGAGCAGAAAAAGTACTGGCAAAGTTTTGGAGAGCTGAATCAGTCTGAAGCTTACAATAAAGATGTAAAAGATGAATTCAGGGAAGAACTGCCGTTTGTTGCCGATGAAAGCAAAAACTTTCTGGAAGCAAAAGCGCCGCGTAGGGACTTTTTAAAATACCTGGGCTTTAGCACCGCTGCGGCTGCAGTAGCTGCCAGCTGTGAAATGCCGGTAAAAAAAGCGATCCCTTTTGCCAATAAACCCGAAGATATCGTTCCCGGCGTCTCTAACTACTATGCTACTACTTATGTGCAGGATGGTGATGTGGTGAGTGTACTGGCTAAAGTGCGCGATGGCCGCCCCATTAAAATAGAAGGTAACGACCTGAGCCCGATCACCGGCGGTGGTACTTCTGCACGCGTGCAGGCTGCAGTGCTTGACCTGTACGATACAGCCCGCCTGCGTTTCCCTACCATCGATGGCAAAGAAGTTACTTTTGAAGCCATTGATAAAGCGGTGGCTGCTGCTTTAAACGGTCCCGTTGTTATTTTAACCAGCACCGTTACTTCTCCTTCTACAAAAGAAGTCATTGCACAATTCATTGCTAAATACCCCGGCAGCCGCCATATAACCTATGATGCTGTTTCTTACAGTGGCATGTTATTGGCCAATGAAGCTGCTTACGGTAAAAAAGCCATCCCTTCCTATCATTTTGAAAATGCAAAAGCAATTGTAAGTTTAGGGGCTGATTTCTTAGGTACCTGGTTGAGCCCGGTTGAATTTGCAAAACAATACGCTACTGGTAAAAAGATCGACGAAAAAAATCCTGAGATGAGCAAACACATTCATTTTGAAAGTGTGGCCAGCTTAACGGGTTCCAACGCCGATGAAAAATATGTACACCGCCCGTCTGAAACAGGCGCTGTGGCTGCTGCTTTACTGAGCGCAGTAAACGGACAGGGTGTTACCGGTATCAGCGATGAAAAACTGAAAGCCGGTATTGAAAAAGCTGCCAAAGTCCTTAACGAAAACAAAGGCGCTGCATTGGTAGTGAGCGGCAGCAATGACGTACACGTACAGGTCATTGTGAACGCCATTAATGAAGCGGTTGGCGCGGGTGGCAAGACCATCGACTGGTCTGCACCACTGAACTACCGCCAGGGTATTGACGCTGATTTTGCGAAGTTAGTAGACGATATGAATGCAGGTGCGGTGGGTGCTTTGCTGATCTACGGCGCTAACCCTGCTTACAGCTGGTTTGATGCAGATAAGTTCAAAGCAGGTCTGAAAAAAGTAAAGACGACTGTTTCTTTCAGTGGAAAAGTGGACGAAACTGCCGAGCTCTGCAAATTTGTAGTACCCGATCATCATTTCCTCGAAAGCTGGGGAGATGCCGAACCAAAAACAGGTTATTTCTCACTCATACAACCAACCATTTACCCCTTATTCAAAACACGCCAGTGGCAGGACAGCCTCCTGAAATGGAGTGGTGCTTCTGTTGATTATTTGGCCTTCCTGAAAAATTACTGGAGCGCTAAAATAGGCGGTGAAAGCGGATGGGATAAAGCATTGCAGGATGGTGTGATCAATCCTGCTGCAGCTCCTGCATTGGCCGGTGCTGCTTTCAACAGTGGCGCTGTTGCCGGCGCTGTTGCTGCTGTTTCAGCGACTAAGAAAGGCGGAAAAATAGAACTGGTATTGTATGAAAAAATAGGTATCGGTGCCGGACAGGGCGCTGCTAACCCGTGGTTACAGGAGTTACCCGATCCGGTTACCCGTGCTACCTGGGATAACTACGTAATTATTTCTCCTGCCCTGGCAAGAACACTACTGAACATTGACCTTAATAACGGCGGCCAGGCAGATGCTTATGAAGTAAACCCGCCCAAGAAAGTGGTGAAGGTTACCGTGAATGGCAAAAGCATTGAGTTACCGGCCCTGATCATTCCTGGTACGCACCCCGATGCCATCGGTATCGCAGTAGGATACGGGCGCAGCGAAAAAGTGGGTAAAGCAGCTGCCAATGTTGGTAAGAATGCTTTTATACTCGCTTCACTGAAAGACGGCGTGGTGAGTTTTGAAAATACCGATGTTACCATTACTGCAACAGGAGACAAATACCCGGTTGCCCTTACACAAACACATAGCCGTTACGATACCACACAAGGTAACCGTACCGAAGTAATGAAAGAATTATCATTGGCTGCCTACAAAGCGCATCCAACTGAAATACGTGAAGACAGGGAAGAAGAGTTGAAGCCATGGGGTGGCCTGGAGAAATACGAAGGACAGGGTACCATCTATCCAGTGTACGACAGGCCGGGCATCAAATGGGGTATGAGCGTTGACCTCAACAGCTGTACCGGTTGCGGCGCCTGCGTGGTGGCTTGCAGCGCTGAAAACAACGTTGCTGTTGTTGGTAAGCCTGAAGTATTACGCGGACATGAAATGCAATGGCTGCGTATTGACCGCTACTACAGCGGCGACATGGACAACCCGAACGTGGTATTCCAGCCATTGATGTGCCAGCACTGCGATAACGCACCTTGTGAGAATGTTTGCCCCGTTGCTGCTACCAACCATAGCAGCGAAGGATTGAACCAGATGGCTTATAACCGTTGCGTGGGTACCCGTTACTGCGCCAATAACTGTCCG
>JBHAFM010000076.1:0-5662 GCA_041856175.1 Sediminibacterium sp. | reverse complement strand
TAACACCCGTCTGGTTGGTAAGTATCATGCCCACGGCATATATGCCGGCGCCGGAAGCCAGGCTGCCTAAGGAGCGGTCGGGACTTCCGGTATTTCCGTAACTGTAGACGCCATTTCCGGTGGATGAGCCGGTGCTGGCGGCAAAACAGCATTTTTGCCGGATCCGCCAATCATCAGTAATTGCCAGCCGGTAAGCTCCGGGCCATTGATCGGGCTGCCGGCAAGGTTAAAGGGCCCCTTTCCGGTCAGTGTAAAACTGCCGCTGTAAGGTAATCCATCGAATTGCTGGGTGTAGACAGAACCCGGGGCAATGTAAGCAACAGGGGTAACTGTATCCTGGGAATACAAATTTGTTAACAGGCCGGCCAGGAATGCCAGCATGGAGAGCATTATTATTTTTCTCATAGAACTTGTTTTAACCGACCTGTGTCCTGGTTGCTATGAGAGGGTTGTTGGGCAAAGATGGGGCGCTACACTCCGGATATACAGGAGTGGATAAAAGAGGGGAAAGTGGATAAATGGGTTATTTTTACAGCCGTTTAGAAGCTTTTCCACAAATAAGCAGGAAAACTTTCGAAAACTTTTTGGTTTTTCAGTCCCAACGATTACCTTTGCCGTCCGAAATTTTAAATGGTTTTAGAATGCCTACAATACAGCAATTAGTTAGAAAAGGCCGCGAAATTATCAGGGCTAAGAGTAAATCAAGGGCTTTGGATGCATGTCCTCAGCGTCGTGGTGTTTGTACCAGGGTGTACACTACCACTCCTAAAAAACCAAACTCAGCTCTGCGTAAAGTAGCGAAAGTGCGTTTGACCAATAAGGTAGAGGTGATCGCCTATATTCCGGGTGAAGGCCACAACCTGCAGGAGCACTCAATCGTACTGATCCGTGGAGGTCGTGTTAAAGACTTGCCGGGTGTACGTTACCACATTGTTCGTGGCAGCCTTGATACTGCTGGTGTGAAGGATCGTAAAAAGAGCCGTTCCAAATACGGTACTAAGAAAGAAAAGGCAAAAAAATAATCAAGTTAACCAGTTAATCACTATACGTCATGCGTAAAGCACAAGCTAAGAAATTACCGCTCGCTCCTGATGGACGTTTCAACGATAAGTTAGTTACCCGTTTCATCAATAACCTGATGTGGCAGGGTAAAAAGAGCACTGCTATCAATATTTTTTATGATGCAGTTGATAAAGTGAACAAGATCACAGGAGAAGACGGTTATGAAACCTGGAAGAAAGCTATTTCCAATGTAACGCCTGCTGTTGAAGTTCGCAGTCGTAGAATTGGTGGCGCCACTTTCCAGATCCCCGCTGAAGTACGTCCTGATCGCAAAATATCTTTAAGCATGAAGTGGTTGATCCGCTTCAGCCGCGAAAGGAATGGTCGTACCATGGCCGATAAATTAGCCAATGAAATCATCGCTGCGAGCAAAGGTGAAGGTGCTGCTTTCAAAAAGAAAGAAGATACACATCGCATGGCAGAAGCCAATAAGGCTTTCTCGCATTTCAAAGTATAAGTACAAATTTACTACTACAAATAAGACCCTGAAAATCAGGGTCTTATTTGTAGTAGTAAAAACCACTGAATTAGGCCTTAGTTGTCAAAATAATGCCTATCTTTGGTTCACCTTCCTGACTGATTCAAGTCCAATCCTACAAAAAGCATTAGCTACTATCCAATTTGCTATTCTTACTATCCCAGGTAAGCATTTTCAGTTTGTCCAAATCCTACACTAAGGCCTTTTTTATTATTATCCAACCTGATCATTTGTTGATCTTTTATCCTTTCTGAGATAACTGTTCGCCCTATTTGCGTATTCCAATTCCTTCCTAAAGCCGGATTAATATCCAATTCAGTCCGCCCTTTGTATGCAACAAAGAATGGTCGCTGTGTCTGCAGTTGATTCATTCTGTTCACAAAGCCCGCTGACCTCTGTCAAACCCCCTTTTCATCAGTTCGATTAAAGACGTGATCCCTTGCTGCTTAATAACAATCAACTGAATGTGAAGGGCACTATGTTACCGGAATTTAACAATGGAATGAAATTTTAAAAAGCAGATGAAACCATCACTCAAAATTCTTGGAACTGCACTTTGTGCTATTCTGGTCATGGGCTGTACCAAGAGTGAGGAGACATTGACACCTGAAGAAAGATTGGTTCGGTTTCTTACCGGTGGAACAGGAAACAGGGTTTGGAGGATTAATAAGATATATGAAAACGGTGTTGAAGTATCACTGACGGTTGACCAGATGAAGTTTACTAAAACGTATACCCGCATAGGTACACAGCCATACAGTGGCACTTTTACAGACTCTGATGGTAATGTGGGTAAATGGGCTTTACCATCCGTTGTATTGATGATTGAAGTGATCACCAATAACCCCGCTGGCAATATCAAGATTGATTTCATCATCAACAGTATTACGCAAAACGCATTGGATATTGAATACACAGCCAATGGTAAAACAATCAGAATGATTTTCTATGCGTCTTAATAAAGGAACATATCTTTTATTTTTCATGTTGCTTGTCAGCTCTTCAGGCATGGCACAGCTCATGACATCGTTTTCATTCAGTGCCATTGGTGGCATGAATGGAAGCGTTGCTGTATCTGTTCCCATATTAATGGATGGCAAAGGCAACTGCCTGACAGTTTCTAATGGCGTGAGTACCTTGAACATTGCTGAAAACGGAAATGGGGTCTTTGGTAATTCCTGTAAAGAAATTGCACCTGTTGCACCTTTTTCACTTTCACTTACTGTATATCCGAATCCTACGAGAGGGATGAGCCTGCTAAAATGCCAGGGCAGCTTCGATGCAAGTCTCTCCTGTTTGGTAAAAGTAGTAGCGATGGATGGAAAGATTATAATGAACCAGGTAGCAGCAATGACCTCCATTAAAAGCGGCTTGATGATCAATATGAGTGAACAGGTAGCGGGTAATTATACGGTCATTATTGAAGTGATGAACAGAAGGTATAACCTCAGGTTGATTAAGCTATAGCTTGCGGCAATTGTTTTAATACGGGTTTAATAAATGCAGTATCCTATGAAAACCTAATTTTAAAGTCGTATCCTTTGAAAACCTATTCTTGAACACACCCTGACATCCTTTGAAAGACCATTTTTCTAAAAGCCATATCCTATGAAAACCTATTCAATGATCTTTTGGATTCATGTAAACTTATAATCGATTGTAAGATGAAAATGTTACGAATAGGAGCAATGCTGCTCGTCTTTTTTCTCAGTGCAACCACGAGCTTGCTGGCACAACCACCCGCAGGTCTTAATTACCAGGTGGTTGCCAAAGACAACCTTGGTAATATAGCCAAGAACCGGACAGTTTATGTTAAATGCGCGATCATCCAGGGCGCTGCAGTCGGTGGCAGAATGCTGCTGGAAGAAACACACAAAGTGCAGTCTAACAATGATGGCGTTTTCGAGATCATCATTGGCCAGGGTACAAAAACGGCTGCCAGTGTTGTCAACAGTCTTGCACTCATCCCCTGGGCAAACGGCCCCTTTTTCTTTAACCTTAAAGTGGCAGTGGCACCGTCCATACCTGCATCCTGGTGGGTCGCAGCAGATAATTATATCGATATGGGTACGACACAGTTGTGGAGCGCTCCTTATGCGTTGTATGCAGGCAATGCAAGTATTACAAATGTAAATTCAAGTATACAGGCGGGGCCTGCCAATACCTTCATGATAACCGATAGCCTTGGCAATGTGAGCTGGACCAAACCGCAGGCCGCCCAGGTAAATGTAACCCAGGTATCGAATGTGAGCCTTTCATTGAATGTTGTCACGGGACAGGGTGTTATTATCAGGCCCAATACCACTTCTGTGGTAAGAATATATGTGAAAGGCGTTAAGAAAGGAGACCCGGTATTGGTTACGCCCCAGGATGATTACGTTAACTGGTCGGTGTATAGTTCCTGGGCCAGTAATGCCGATACAGTAGCAGTACGGTTTGCCAATTATACCAATCAGGCGGTATCGATTTTAGCGAGTCAATATAAAATTGTGATCATAAAATAGGCAGTCATATGTACAATTTTTTCAACGAATTTGAGTTATTAAGCGGGTCAACACCAAGCATAATATTATGAGAAAACGGTTACATCAATATATTATTGGGGTTCTTATAACGCTGTTCTCATGGGGATTGACTGCTAATGCACAAACGTTTGGTGATAACCTGGGTAATCATACTGCCACTGATACACTCCGGATGAAAGGATTCAAGATCATTAATGCGGGTGGAATTACGGTAGGGACAGCAGGGTTGATCAATAATAATGTTGCTTTACAGGTTGACGGGGCGGACAAAGCCATATTGATTCCACGGATTCCGGATACACTGTCTATTGCGAATCCTGTAAATGGTATGCTGGTCTACAGTCTTTCAAATGAAACATTCTATGTACGACAGGGAGATATCTGGATAACATTCGGGTCCATTTCAAATGGAGTGGCAACATTAAATGGCGCTGTAGGGGCCATCACCATTGCCGGTAACAATTCCATTACGGTAGCGCAGACTGGTGCCAATATTACCATATCTGCCAATAACACGATTGCTTTATGGAATGCCAATAGACTGATGGGCAGGAATATCGCTGGAAACACACCTGCTGGCGGACAGGTATTGGTGTGGAATAATACAACCCAATCATGGTTGCCCACTTCAATCAAGACACTGGATAACCTGGTGCTTGCAAATGGGCAGAAAAGTGATTCCTTAGTAACAACATTAAACGGGGTGTTGCGCAAAATGGCTTCATCCGATGTGATGTTTATAACAGACAGTACTGCTTTGTTCAGCAGCCTGGTAAAGTATGCTGATACGGCTGCCATGCTGAGTCCCTATGCGAAAAATTCAGATCTGACTGGTAAGTTGAATATCAGCGATACCGCGGCTATGCTGAGTAAATACCTGAGAACCACGTCCATCAACGGAAAGCTGAATACCAGTGATACATCTTCGATGCTGAATAACCTGTTACGTAAGTCGGATACATTAACGATGCTGTCGAACCGCTTGAAGATCAGCGATACAGCTAACATGCTGAGTGGCTATGGCAGATCAGGCCAGTTGGTGAAGTACAGTGATACGGCAGCGATGCTGACAAGTCGTTTAAAAATTAGCGATACCTCTGGTATGTTGTCAACGTATCAGGGTCAGTTAAATGCGAGGGTCAGGTACAGTGATACTGCCTCGATGCTTACACCGTATGCGAGAACAACTGCAATAAATGGTAAGTTGAATACCAGCGATACGGCAAGCATGCTAGGCGGTTACGGCAGGTCGGGCCAATTGGTAAAATATAGTGATACGGCTTCGATGTTGTCGAGCCGTCTGAAAGTTAGCGATACTGCATCAATGCTGACGCCATACGCGAAAACAACTGCAATAAATGGCAAATTGAATGTGAGCGATACTGCAAGCATGTTAAGCGGTTATGGAAGGTCGGGTCAGTTGGTGAAATACAGTGATACCGCTTCCATGCTGTCGAACCGTTTAAAGATCAGTGATACAACCAATATGTTAAGCGGCTATGGCAGATCAGGTCAATTAGTGAAGTATACAGATACTGCATCAATGCTGACGCCATACGCGAAAACAACTGCAATAAATGGCAAATTGAATGTGAGC
>JBHAFM010000075.1:0-9644 GCA_041856175.1 Sediminibacterium sp. | reverse complement strand
TATTTGCTGACAGAATGAAAACAGATCTCTGACAGTTCACCGTAAAAAAGAGGCGGTGCCTTGCTCTGTGATTGGAGCCGACCCCGCCTCTTTTTTACTACATCTTAATTATTCTTTGACACAGTTCATTTTACAGACCCCCCTAAAATGAAATAGTCATTACTTTTCATTCAATTTAAGCTTTTAGCTTGTGCGCTTATTTGCGTATAAGAATATCGTAAACCAACAGAAGATAGCTTAAAAAGCGAAGCAATGCTTCGCTTTTTATTGCCCAATTTACCGGATGGTATTTAAAAATGATCAGCATCCTTATCGAGGTCTTTTTTGTCATTGCCCATATCTTTTCTGTCGCGCTTCAGGTCCTTTTTGTCTTTGTTCAAATCTTTCCTGTCTTTCCTGATATCGGTTTTATCCTTGTACAGGTCTTTCTTATCGTTGTTGAGGTCTGTTACGTCTTTGTTGCGATCGGTCCTGTCTTGTTTGAGGTCTTTCCGGATGTTGTTGATGTCGTTCTGTTCTTTTTGTGCGTCGGTGTAATCATGTTTGACTACATCTGCGTTCCGTTCTTTAATTTCTGAGTTCAGCTGCGCTTTATCTTTATTGATATCCCTGTTGCCGGCATTAATGTCTTTTCTGTCCTTATTGATGTCTGCGCGATCGGCATTGATATCTTTCCTGTCTTTGTTGATATCGGCCTGATCGTGCCGGATATCTTTTTTGTCGTGCTGGATATCTTTCCGGTCATGGCGGATATCTTTCATATCATGATTTATGTCGTGCATTTTAGTAGCAGCACTACCTCTATGTGTTTGTGCATGCAATGCAATTGTTGAACCTGTCAGCAACATGGCGATGAGAAAAAGAAACTGTTTCATGGTTTTAGATTTTTTCTTTTTATTAATTGGTTACAAATACAAAGACCAGGATAAAACCGGCAGGTTTAATACTGTAGTGCTGTAGTAACCACTATTCAAGTTTCTTTAACAATCGAAGCAGTAAAGAAGGGTATTTTTAAGCACTCTTTAAGTTGGTGGAGATCGGGAGCAGCAAATACTATTATCGTAAAGCAGCGAGGTTATTGGCCCAAAATGTCAATTTTAAATTGTGCTCCCTTTATTCATTGGTCGACCAAATAGACTTATGTCAACGCTTATAAGATCTGATTGAATTCCAATCTTTCCCCATCCGGGCCGAGGATGTTAAAATACCTGCATCCCTTTTCCCAAAAAGCCAGGAATACCGGCTGCGGTTCAATGATATCAAAAGCATTTTCCTGTAAAGCTGAAAATGTTGCATCAATGTCATCAACATCAAAGGCAATATGATCAATATGTCCGTTCTTTCTGCTCCGGATCTCTATTAACTCCTTTTCGGGCATCTGGTATAATTCGATGATCATTGCATCCCGTTTCATCATCCGTACAGTTCCCTGGTCGCCTTCAAAAGTGAACGAAGCGTCCATTACATTCTTAAATCCCAATCTTTCATAAAACGAAGCTGACCGGTTCAGATCCGTAACGGGTATCCCGATATGCTGCAGGTGGTTGATGGCAATGTTCATTTTTTTTCATTGTAGAGTTTATAAATCACTGCCTCATAAGGCAATAATTGAATACCCGTCCGGGCTGTTTGATTACCATTGCTTCCCCGCAAATCGCTGTAATTAGATAGAAGAACCTGAGCCTTTGACATATCCAGCCTAATATTCGCAGTTGCTAAAGCAGATGAAAAGTTGAGCAATACCAGGCATTTTTCTCCTCCCCATTCTCTTGTATAAGCATATACAACAGGATTATATTTATCAAGCAGTGTGTATTTGCCGTAAACGAGTATTTCATTTTGCTTACGCAGTTGCACCAGTTTTCTGAAATAGTTGAGACAACTGTTGGGATATCTTTCCTGGGCTGCTGCGTTAATGACGGTATAGTTTGGATTTGTTTGTATCCAGGGTTTGCCGTTTGTAAATCCGGCATTTTCGGTAGTATCCCATTGAAACGGTGTTCTGCCATTATCCCTGCACTCGAATCGGATCTGTTCCATGAATTTCTTCATGTCGCCGCCAATGTTCTTCTGATGCTGGTATTCGTTGAGAGTGGGCATGTCTCTATAGTCTTCTATCTTATCAAACCCTGCATTTGTCATCCCCAGCTCATCACCATTGTAATAATAAGGAGTACCCCGCATAGTCATGATAAATGTTGATAACATCTGAGACGATAACGCTCTGTATGCCGGATGATCATTTCCAAACCTGCTCACCAATCGCGCCTGGTCATGATTGGCCAGAAAAATGGAAAGCCAGCCTTTTTCCTCAAATGCACTATCCCAGCGGCTGAATACTTCTTTAAAATGCAGAAGACTATATCCCCCTGGTTTGGCAATGTCCACTCCTTCAAAAGCATAGGCCATATTCAGTTCTTTTCGGTCAGCATCCACCAGATTATGTGCATCTGTGAATGAGTTTCCTGCTCCTTCTGCCACACTCATTACATTATACCGACTAAAGACCTGCTCATTCATCTCTTTCAGGTAATCATGTAAATGCGGCCCCATGGCGTAATACTTGGTGAAATTCTTTTCGTACCCTTTAGGGAAATGAGGAAATGTCGTATCCTTTGCCGCAAACTGGAAAGCATCCAGCCTGAATCCATCAACGCCCTTGTCTGCCCAGAACCTCATGATACCATAGATTTCCTGCCGTAGTTTGGGGTTTTCCCAGTTCAGATCTGGCTGTTTTCTCGAAAAATAATGTAAATACCAGGCGTTCGTCAATGAATCATATTTCCACGCGTCATGGTTTACATCGAATAAGCTATAGCGTGGTGCTGGTTTGCCTTTTTCTGCATTCCACCAATGATAATAATTGCGGTAGGGATTCGTTCTCGAGTTCCGGCTTTGCTGAAACCATTCGTGTTCATCACTGCTGTGGTTCACCACCAGGTCCATCACCAGTTTAATCCCACGTGCATGCATCTCCTTTAACAGCAAGTCAAAGTCTGCCATCGTTCCAAAATCCTTCATTATATTGCGGTAATCGCTAACATCGTAACCATTGTCGTCGTTGGGCGAACTATAAATTGGATTGAGCCAAACCACATCTACGCCCAGGCTTTTGATATAATCAAGCTTTGAAATGATGCCTTTCAGGTCGCCAATACCATCACCATCACTGTCTTTAAAGCTGCGGGGATATATCTGATAAACCACCGCTTCTTTCCACCATTTCTTTTCGGTTGTTTTTTGTGCATGGCCATTTGAGCCTGCAATCATTGCCAATACAGTTGGAAATGCAATCTTTATTAATGATACCAGGTTATTACGTGTCATTGCTTCGAGATATGATAGGGTATAGATCGTATGGAATCAAGCGGATCAATTACATACAGGTTTGTACCAAAATTAGTGTTACTCCCGTAAAATAGTTGCACCCATTCCTAAATTAAAAACATTTCACCAGGTTGTTCAGCATGATCGTTGTAAATATGAAATAAAACTGTATTTTACCATTTATTCTTCTAACCAATACGTATGTTAAATTTTGAGCCGACACAGGTTCCTAAGTCAGTGCACCCCGCCCAGCCACAACAACCCATCAATGATCAGGCGGTCCTGTGTTTTATTTCCAAATGTAAATGATAGCTCTTTATTGGTCCTGTTTTCGTAATCAATATCATTGTGTCCCATGTTCACATACATCATCTTATGATTTTTATTCGTCCACACAACCGGGTAATAGCCGCTGTGCCAGATTTCATGTTGTTTAGGGCCGGTTCCAAGCGGAAAGCTCGAAGTATCAATGGATAAAAGAATGTGTATCGCAGGATTTTGCCTTAGGTCACGCTGCCATCGGTACCATTCATTGGGTGAGGATCGAAATGTTTCCGGTAAATGTTTTGTCGCAGGATGCCTCCTGTCTTCTACACGTAAGATCGCCGAAGTAGGCCGCCAGGTATTACTGCTATAAGCGCCTGATCCTAAAAATTCATTGTGGTACCAGTTCCAATCCTGCGGGTATGCAGAAGGTGTCAACGCAAACCCGGCAAAATGAAAGCCCATCCATGCACCGCCATGCTCCATATATTGTTGAAAAGCGATCCGCTGTGCCGTATCGTCCGGTCTTGTATCCAAAAAAATAACTACCTGGTACCTGGAAAGAAAAGTGGCATTAAGATCAGCCCAGTTATCCGTTGAATCATAAGAGAAATGATGCTTCACAGCCATTTTGGAAAACCACCTGTTGGCTTCATGCACATAGCTGATATGTGCCTGGTCATTCTTAGCTGTGTAAAATGCGATCACTTTGAATGCCAGGTGATTGTCCTGCGCCCTGGCACTGAAGGAATAAAAACATACCAAGCAGTGTATCATTACCTTAACAACAGTCTTATTGATCTTACTGATGGCAAACATATGATGCCGGATTCATGATGAAAATATTATAAAGTCAATACATGATAGCTATTGTTTCAGCGCTAATAAATTACCTACCTGTTCACTAATTCTGATCAGATTATCTTCCGTATTCACTAATGCAGTGAAAAGGTCCGAAGGCCTATCCCCTATGGCCATCAGTACGTCAAAATACTGGCTTAGGGCATTGTTTGTTTGCAAAGGCACACTTCCTGCGAACCCTATTACACTAATCAATTTTTTTTTGGCCCACAAAGCAACCGCAAAGGGTCCTTTGCCCTGGAGGGTTTGCACATCAAGGCTCCCTTCTCCGGTAATGACAAGATCGGCTCTTGTCAACTGTTCTTCAAAGCCTGTAAGGGTTAAGAATTCTTCTGCACCGTTACAAAGCTTTGCATTCAATAAGGCAAAAAGGCCGGCTGCTGTACCACCTGCGGCACCTCCATGTTTAATGGTGCTCATATCTTTACCATATTGCTGCAAGACTACATTGCTTAACTGCTGTAATGCAGCTTCCAGCTTGATAACATCTCCTGCACCTGCTCCTTTTTGCGGGCCGAAAACGGCTGCCGCCCCTAAAGTGCCCAGCAGGTAATTATCTACATCACATAATATCCTTAACTCGCAATGACCAATTCGGGCATCAAGTCCTGCAAGATCTATGCGTTTCAAGCGTACAAGGCTTTCAGGCATGCCGGTAAGTTCCTGGCCTGCTGCATCAAAAAAACGAACGCCTAATGCCTTTAGCATTCCCACCCCGCCATCCACCGTTGCAGAGCCGCCTACTCCGAGAATAATTTTACGGGCTCCCTGGTCAAGCGCCTGTCGGATCATTTCACCTGTCCCAATGCTTGACGCCTTAAGCGGGTTCAGTTCCTCCTGTTTGAGCAGGCGCAGACCTGAAGCCGCAGCCATTTCAATCACAGCAATTTTTTCTTTCACTATCCATCCGAAAGAAGTGTTACATTTTCTGCCAAGCGGATCTGTAACAGCTGCTCCAATAATAGTTCCATTCAATTTTTCAATGATGAGTTCTCCTGTACCATCTCCGCCATCTGCTATGGGAAAACATTCGCAGGTGCAGGCAAGCCGGCTCCGCATCAGTCCTTCTGCAATAGCCATAGCCGCCTTTTTTGCTGTCAGGCTATTTTTAAAAGCATTGGGAGCAATCAAGATATGCATCTGCTTTATTTTAAAAATTGCGATAATAGGTACACCATCAGCAAAGAAACAATACCCATACATACCGTAGCCATAGAATAAACCTTCAGCATAGTTTTCATTTCCAGTCCCGAAAATTTTGCAATCACCCAGAAATAAGCATCATTGGCATGGGAGATCATCATAGAACCGGCTCCCATAGAAAGCACACAGATCAGTTTTCCATCGGCCGTATCCAATCCAAGGGCAGGCAATAAGGGTAACACAATAGAGGATGCGGTAATGATGGCAACCGTAGAAGATCCCTGGGCAGTTTTTAAAATGAAAGTGAGTAAAAAAGGAAAGAATAGGCCGATGCTTTCCAAAGGAAGGGCTGTGCTAAAGTGTTCACCAATTTTTGTAGCAGCCAGCACAGCGCCGAAGGCGCCGCCCGCGCCAATAATGACTAATATGCCTCCTGCTTTTTCTGCTCCTTCCTGTAAAAGATGGCCCACTGAATGTTTATTCCACGAGCGTTTACCGGTAAAGGCAAGAAGTATGCCTATGGATAAAGCAATGGCCGGATCACCTGAGGAAGCTAATATATTCAGCAGCATATTTGTATGCGCTGTCTTTGCAGGTAAAAAAGAGTGCAGTGCAATGAGTAAGATGGGAACCACCACGGGCAGAAAAGCATGCAGCGCAGAAGGTGCAGAAGTTTCCTGCTCTTCCATGGGATATTCACTACCTGCTGATGGCGTTTCTTTGCCCATGTACTTTGCCCACAGGTAACCTGCCATGCTTGCAGGAATGGCTGTAAGAATACCCAACAGGATCAGTTTACCAAAATCAACTGCAAGGATGCCTGCTGCGGCTGCAGCACCGGGATGAGGAGGTATCAAACAATGAACAGCGTATAATCCCGTAGCGAGTGAAGTTGCCATCATCGCTATTGAGATGCCGGTACGTTTTGCCAGTGACTGGTTCAATCCGCTTAATACAATATAGCCCGAGTCACAAAAAATGGGCATCCCCACTATAAAGCCTGTAACACTCATTGCCAATGGTGCCTGCTGCTGTCCTACTTTCCGGAGAATATACGCAGCCATGACGCGTGTGCTGCCTGTATGTTCCAGTACAACACCCAGGGTAGTACCTAACACAATCAGCAGTCCGAGCGACTTCATGATATTGCCGAACCCATCTTTTATAGCAGTAAGTACTTCAGGTAAAGGAAGCAACACAGCCAGGCCCATGACCAGGCTGGCCAGCATCAGCGCAAAGAATGCATGCACGCGGTAGCGCGCAGTAAGCAATACAATGATGGCTATGCTAAGGAATAAACAAAACAGTATATAGGGAAAACTTAGTCCCATTTAACCAGGTTTGAGAGAACGATGATAAGGAAAATTGTCTTAATCTCTCAAAAACCAGGTTGGGTAATATTTTATGTACCTGAGTGACTATAATCCCTGCAGCAGTTTCAGGAATTCGGCCTGGATGGTTTCGAACTTATCTTTTGCATACCAGCCATGCAGCTCTTTTTCAAAATCTTCCCAGCTTTTACCATCCGGATCTTTTTTCCAGGCATTCAGTATATGCTGGGCAGGCGCTGGTCTTGGTCCCCAGACAAATGCTTCCCTTGCAAGCACTTCATCAATCGCTATCAATTTCGGAATAGCACGGCTCCCATTGGTAAGGTATTGGTTCATCAGTTCGGGGTTTTCCTCCCTGAGTAAAATATGCAGTTTGATTTTTTCAGGATTCAATGCGGCAATTGCTGCAATGACCGGCAGGTTCTGTGCGCTGTCACCACACCATGCTTCGGTTAAAACGATCCATGTATAAGTATGTTTCATTTCTTTTACCGCCGCTGTCAATGCCGGATGTAAAGAAAGGGTTTTGTGGATGCGCTGTGTCCGGGTCCAGTTCAGTTTGGTATATTCAACTAAGTTTTCCGATGCGCCTGCAGTACTGCTTTCAGCATTTTTCACCCACTGCTCAAATGACTTCAAATACCTGTCGTAAGAATAGATATTCAGGTCTAAAAATAACTTTGACATAGCTGTTCCACTTGTTTTTATAAAATTCCTTTTCTCATTCGGGTCATCCACTCAACCAAATTTGACAGATGTCATGGTCAATGAACCACCTACTGCTTTATCATTAAAAAATGAAATGTTGTCTTTTTTTCCTTTTAGTCCTAATGTATAGATCAAAGGAAAATAATGGTCAGGTGTGGGGATCGCAAGTTTCCCTGAGCTCCCCAGTTTTTCATAATGGATCAATGAAGCATTGTCTCCGCTTGCAATGAGCTGTTTGAATTGATCATTCATCTGCAAAGCCCAGTCATAGCCGTACGAAGTCTCATTCAGTTTATCCCATGCAACCATTCCAAGGTTATGCACCATATTACCACTGCCAATGATCAGTACACCTTTCTTCCTGAGTGCATACAGTTCTGTCGCAAGGTCATAATGGTATTGTGCGCTTTTGGTATAATCAATACTCAATTGCAACACCGGTATTTTTGCATCGGGGTACATGTGCCTGACAACAGTCCAGGTGCCATGGTCCAATCCCCAGTCATGGTCCATGGCTACCTGT
Source organism: Sediminibacterium sp. (assembly GCA_041856175.1). Taxonomy (GTDB): domain Bacteria; phylum Bacteroidota; class Bacteroidia; order Chitinophagales; family Chitinophagaceae; genus Sediminibacterium. The sequence goes on along the minus strand of JBHAFM010000075.1, from coordinate 1,487 downwards.
GTTGTCTGCACTAATGACGCCGTTTCTCTGGCTAATGCAGGATCACCGGGGGCAGGATACTGCACGTCAAAAAGTGCTTGCGGAAATCCGCCAAAATCGTGTATGGTCCTGGGGATATCCATGGCTGTTATTTTTGTTCCTTTGCTTAACCAATGTGCGGATACTACCAGGACGGCCGCCGGCACGGGAATCTCTCCGGCCATTTTGGTCCACCTGCGGCTGAATTCATTGTCCTCAATGCCATTCATAGGCGATCCATGGCCAATGAATAAAACAGGCATCAGTTGGCCCTGTTCCTTCAGTTCGTTGGTGAACCTGTTAAATGCTGTCAGACTTGTCATACCTGCAATCCCTCCTGTTATTAGTTTAAGAAACTGTTTGCGCTGCATACAATGGCGGTTGTTTCTTTCAGACTCAATGTTTAAACAGCAAATTTAAAGCAATTAACCCATCTTTACAATTAATTACGCAACCGTTAACAGTTGCAAAAGGGAAATTGCACTCATTAAAAGATGAAATGGAGTCTAAGTATTTGAATATCAGTTACTTTCGTATGTAATCACACGAATGTCTCCGTTTTCATATCCAACAATGATGGAATGAACCATGGTATGCAGGAACAGGCCTGTCTCCACTACACCGGGAACCAAGTGAAGTCTTGTGTTGAGCGTGGCAGGATCAGTAATCGGGTAAATGTGGCAGTCAGCGATGAGGTTTCCGTTATCTGTGATGAAGTTTGTTCCTTCTGTATTTCGTATGACCGGATGATAACCGGAAGATTGTAGTTGTTTGATGGTAAGCTCTGCTGCAAAAGGAAGGATCTCAACAGGCAAAGTGAATTTTCCCAACTGGCCTACCATTTTCGATTCATCAACCACCACGATAAATTGCCGGCTGTTACTGGCAACGATCTTTTCCCTGAGAAGGGCGCCACCACCGCCTTTCAGGAGGTTTCCATTCGCATCCACTTCATCGGCTCCGTCTATTGCGATGTCTATGGTATCGATGGCAGCAAATGAAACAATGGCTATGCCCGCTTCTTTTGCAATGTTTTCAGTAGCCAGGGAAGTTGCGACTGCTGTAATATGCAATCCTTCTTCTTTGATCCGTTGCCCCAGTTTCTGCACGGCCCAATAAGCTGTGGATCCAGTGCCGAGTCCCACTACCATCCCATCCCCTACGTATTCAACGGCTTTTTCCGCAGCGATCTTTTTGGCATTCATGGGAGTGATTTTTGCGCAAATTAAGGAAGAAGAAGAGAGATGTGGGATTTAGGATGTAGGATTTGGTGATGGCTGGTGTGGGTATTAGTTAGCTTGCCTGGGGTATAGGTGCAATAAAAAAGCCCGGACACTTTCGTGAACGGGCTTTGAATAAATATGGCAGCTACCTACTCTCCCAGCTAATGCAAGTACCATCGGCCATGGGGGACTTAACTTCTCTGTTCGGAATGGGAAGGGGTGAACACCCCCGGCAAAACCACCATA
>JBHAFM010000074.1:0-52410 GCA_041856175.1 Sediminibacterium sp. | reverse complement strand
GCCATAATAACTGGCGTCAAATACGGGTGGCATTTTGAATACGGAATCCAGCATTTGTATAAATATTTTTTTACCCCCCATCAGGTCCACCAACCCCTGTATGTCGTGGAAAACGGACCAGGAATAATGCCAGCTGTTTCCTTCGGTAAAGGCGTCGCCCCATTTAAACGGATTGAACGGCTTTTGAAAACTGCCATCCCTGTTCTTTCCACGCATGAGTTTGGTTTCGGGATCTAACAGGTGGCGGTAATTCATGCTGCGTTTGGCATACAATTCAATTTCTTCTTTCGGCCTTTTCAGGGCTTTTGCCAATTGGTAAATGGCATAGTCATCATATGCATATTCCAACGTGCGTGCGGCGTTCTCATTGATCTTAACATCATAAGGCACATAGCCAAGTTCATTGTAATACCTGACTCCCAAGCGGCCTACGGCCTGTATAGGGCCTTCATTGTTAGCGCCATGCAGCAATGCCTCATACAGGGTATTAATGTCATACCCGCGTGCGCCTTTGATATACGCTTCCGAAACAACAGAGGCTGAATTATTGCCGACCATGACATTCGCATAGCCCGGGCTTGACCATTCCGGCAGCCAGCCACCTTCCTTATAATCATTGAGTAAGCCTTCCTGCATTTCTTTGCACACCGAAGGGTATACCAGGTTCAGAAAAGGGTACAGGGCGCGGAAGGTATCCCAAAAGCCGGTACCTGCAAACATATAGCCAGGTAATATATCGCCAGAATAGGGACTGTAATGCATGATCTTATTAGCTGCATTTATTTCATAGAGTTTATGCGGGAAGAAAACTGCACGGTAAAAACAGGAATAGAAAGTACGCACTTCATCAATGCTACCGCCTTCTACTGCTACCTTCCCCAGCGTTTTATTCCACACTTCTTTTGCTTTTTGCACAGTAGCATCGAATGAGTCATTAGCCAGTTCACGTTTCAGGTTTAACTCTGCCTGTTCGAAACTAATGAACGAAGAAGCCACTTTGAGATGCACCTGTTCTCCGTCTTTGGTGCGAAAACCAATGATACTGCCGGCATGATTGGCCTTCATTTCCAGCGAATCTTTTACCAGTGTGCTGTCATGCCAGGTATAACTTACACCGAAGGGTTTATCGATATAGATGACAAAATAGTTTCTAAAATTTTTAGCGTTACCCCCGCTGGTACGGGTTGAATAACCGATGATCTTATTCTCGGCAGGAATTATTTTTACATAGCTGCCTTTATCAAATGCATCCACAACAATAAAGGAGCTGTCTGCTGCCGGATATGTGAATCGGAACTGTGCAGCCCGTTCTGTTGGTGTTATTTCAGTAGTGATAGTTGCATCTGCCAGGTAAACGCTGTAATAATATGGTTTTGCCGTTTCAGCTTTGTGGGAGAACCAGCTGGCCCGTTCGTCCTGTGTGAACTTTAGCTTACCGGTTACCGGCATGATAGCAAATTGACCGTAATCATTCATCCACGGCGATGGCTGGTGGGTTTGTTTGAACCCCCTGATCTTGTAAGCATTGCCGCCTCTTTGTGAGGAGGGTTCAGGATTGTAAGTGTACTGCCAGCCATTACCCATGGTGCCGGTTTGCGGTGTCCAGAAATTCATACCCCATGGTAATGCAATGGCGGGATATGTATTCCCGTTTGACAGGCTTCCCTTAGAATCTGTACCCATCAGCGGGTTTACCCACTCAACCGGATCATTTACTTTATTTACAAACTGGCAGTATGAAACCACCATACTCCAAATTCCCATCAACAATAAACCTGCTCTTTTCATTAGCTTAATTACAATTATGTTCATACAATGCCGACCTACCCAATTATGTAAAGCAAACCGATTGTCAGGCACTTAGAAGTTTATAGGGCTAACTTACATAACTAAATCGTTTTTGCAAAACTTTTCCGGAACTTACCCGCCGGTTTGTTTGTACAAGAAACCCCTGCGGTACGATTTTGCATTGAATCATACTGCAGGGGTTAGCTGAAAAAAAAGTTTTGTCTTTGTGGCCGGTTCCGTTGCTGCTTTACAGCGCCCTGTCGAGATGTACATATCCTCCATCTACATGGATCAGTTGCCCGGTGGTATGGCTGGATTTGGGAGACAACAGGAAGGCTGTTGTATTGGCGATCTCCTTTGTAGTGGTCATTCTTTTTTCAAAAGGTATTTTTGCTGTAATGGAAGCCAGCTTTTCTTCCGGATTGGGCAGGCTCTGGATCCATTTTGCATAGAGGGGTGTCCAGCTCTCCGCTACAACAATTGCATTAACACGGATGCTGTATGGCAATAACTCAACGGCCCATTCCCTTGTAAGTGCATTGCGTCCGCCATTGGAAGCTGCATAAGCTGAAGTTCCCCCCTGTCCTGTTTCAGCAGTCTTAGAGCTGATATTAACGATAGCGCCCCGGGACACTTTCAACGCTGGCAATGCATGATGCGCCAGGAGGTAATAATGCACCAGGTTCTTATGCAGCGATTCCATGAACGCTTTATAGTTTCCTTTTTCAAGTCCAACGCCATCATTCACACCGGCATTATTGACCAGCCCATCGATTTTTCCATAACGCTCCATCACCAGCCTGACCGCATGCTCACAGGCTTCCGGATTGGTCAATTCTGCCTGCACCTGGAAAGCTTTTCGGCCGGCAGCCATGATACTGGCCATTGTTTCATTATTGTCTGCTTCACTGCGGCCAACAATCACGGGTACTGCGCCTTCTGCTGCCAGCACTCTTACTATTCCTTCGCCGATACCTTTGGCGCCACCGGTTACAATGATGACTTTGTCTTTTAACTGCAGATCCATATATGGTTGTTTAAATAAGCTGATAAAATTTTGCTGCGTTCTCTCCAAAGAACAATGCCTGTTCCGCAGCGCTGAAAGTTGAAAAATATTGCCGCACAATGTCAAAGTTTGTTGCATAGTCTGTTGCCAGCAGGCATACCGGCCAGTCTGATCCATACATGATCCGTTCTGCCCCAAATGCCTCCACTATAATGTCCATATAGGGTTTGAAGCTTTGTTCATTCCAGTTCTTCCAATCAGCTTCAGTTACCATTCCGGATATTTTGCAGTATACATTTTCATGCTTCGCTATTGTACGTATGCCTTTCTCCCAGTTTGTGATCTCTCCATCTTTAATCGCCGGCTTCGCTATATGGTCGATAACGAATGGCTGATCCGGAAAAGCGGCGACTAACTGCGCTGCGTGTCGTAACTGGTGCGCATAAACCAATATATCGTAAGTGAATCCATATTGCTGCAGCAATGATATACCATGCTTAAAACTATCCTGCAACATAAATTCAGCCGCTTCGCCCTGGAGAATGTGCCGGAAGCCTTTCATTTTTTCGAACCTGCTGTAATATTGCAAACGTTCTTTAACACTACCTGAACAAAGATCAACCCATCCAACTACACCTTTAATAAAATCATTGGCAGCAGCATTGGCCAGTTGAAATGTATTTTCATCTTCGGACTGATCTGACTGTACCACCACGCATCCGTTTAACTGGTGCTGTTGCAGTAATGGTTGCAGGTCTTCAGGCATAAAATCTTTCCTGATGGCGGTCATTGTATCATCAATCCAACTATCCCTTACAGGATCGTATTGCCAGAAATGCTGGTGGGCATCAATGCGCAGCATATGCTACTACATTTTGCTTTGAGGTTCCCAATCTGTCAATACCCAATTCAACCACGTCTCCCGGCTTCAGGTAAACGGGTGGATTAAACCCTAAGCCTACGCCTGCAGGTGTACCGGTTGAGATAATATCGCCGGGCAATAATGTCATGAATTGACTGATGTATGAAACCAGGAATGGGATATTAAAGATCAGGTTGGCGGTTGTTCCGTTTTGCATGGTTTTGCCATTAACAGTTAGCCATAAGCGGAGGTTGTTCACATCTGCTATTTCATCTTTGGTTACCAGCCACGGCCCGACAGGTGCAAAGGTATCACAGCCCTTTCCTTTGTCCCAGGTTCCGTTTCTCTCTAATTGAAAAGCGCGTTCCGATACATCGTTATGCAATGCATAGCCGGCAACATAGTCCATCGCTTCTTCTGCTGAAACATAACTTGCTTTTTTTTCTATTACCACTGCCAGCTCTACTTCCCAGTCTGTTTTCTCAGAACCTTTCGGAATCATGATTGCATCGTCCGGTCCGCACAATGCCGTAGTTGATTTAAAGAAAATAATGGGTTCCGATGGGGTGGCAGCGCCTGTTTCGCGGGCATGATCTGCATAGTTCAATCCAATGCAGACAATTTTAGACGGTCTTGCAACAGGGCTGCCCAATCTCGTTCCTGCAGGTACTTCGGGCAATGCAACTCCTTTTGAGAGTTGTTCACGGAGAGATGATAATCCCTCAGCTGCAAAAAAAACTTCATCATAATCACGTACAAAACCAGATACATCATACCATGTATCATTGATACTAATTCCGGGTTTTTCTTTTCCGGGCGCTCCAAATCGGATCAGTTTCATAATCTATCTTGCTTTAACTGTTGAGTTTTATAAATCCGCCATCAATCGGGTAATCGGATCCTGTAATAAAAGATGCTTCATCTGAACACAGGTATAAGATCAGGTTCGCAATTTCTTCCGGCCTGCCCATTCTGCCAATAGGTTGTGATTCCGATAATTTTCCGAACATCTCCGCCTCTTTGCCAGGGTAGTTTTTTGCCAGGAAACCATCTACAAAAGGTGTATGCACCCTTGCCGGCGAAATGCAGTTACAACGGATATTGTCTTTAATATAATCTTTGGCTACTGACAGTGTCATGGCATAGACAGCCCCTTTGGTCATAGAATAAGCAAACCGGTCTGAAAGTCCCACTACAGCTGCAATAGATGACATATTTAAAATCACTCCGCCGCCATTCTGTTTCATCAATGGGATGGCTGCATACAAACAATTGTATACGCCCTTAACATTTACGTTGAACAGTTTTTCAAAATCGGCTTCCGGTGTTGTTTCTACTTTTCCAATATGTGATATTCCTGCATTATTGACGAGAATGTCCACCTTACCTATTTTCTGAAACACAGCTATTACTTCCTGCTGTTTGCTTACATCACAGTCATAGACCAATGCTTTCCCTTTTTGCTGTTCAATCTCATCCACTACCGCAAGGGCATGCGCTGCGTTCAGCTCCAGTATATGTACTTCAGCGCCCTGTTTGGCAAAAGTGAGGGCCACCGCTTTCCCAATGCCACTGCCACCGCCGGTAACAACAGCTTTTTTTCCCTTCAGACTTAACATAATCGTTACTTAATTATTATAATTGAAATATTTTATCCATTAACTGCCATTTCTCGCCAGGTTTGGCCTGGGGTAGTGCCTGCTGGTATTTCCCCATTAATTGTTCCCATTCCTGTACTCTGGCGCTGCCTTTATCCATCGTTGATTTTGCCTCAAAGCTAAAAAGATCGGTGGTATCCATGATCATAAAAAGGCGGTTCCCCAAACGATATATCTCCATATTGGTAATACCCGAATCTTTTATGCTTTGAATGATTTCGGGCCACACTGCCTGGTGGTATTGCTCATACTCACTGATCAGTACCGGGTTGTCTACAAGGTCAAGTGCCAGGCAATATCTTTTCATAAATGATCAATGTGCATTTTTGACTGTTATGTTTTTACTATTGGCATCCTGCCTGCCCGCAAAGTAAAAGATCACAGCAAAACAAACGGTTGGCACAATATAAGCCAATTGGATATTGCCGCCGGTTGCATCAGACACACGCCCCATGACCAGCGGGAAAAAAGCGCCTCCTACGATTGACATCACTATGAATGAAGAAGCAATTTTGGTTTCTTCACCCAGGTCCTTGATACCTAATGCAAAAATGGTCGGGAACATGATGGACAGGAAAAATGGTACGGCCATCAGTGCATAAGCCGCTGTGGATCCTTTAGTTGCAATGGCCAATGCCAGCAAGAGTATATTGATTACAGCATACAAAGCCAGCAGGCGGGAAGGCCTGATATATTTCATCAGGTAAGTGCCGATGAATCTTCCAAGCATAAAGCCAACCATAGCTATTGTTCCCCACCTGAATGCCGCTTCTTTCTCAGGCATATTCATTACAAATTTCGAGAACCTGATAAAGAAACTGCCCACACATACCTGTGCGCCGACATAAAAGAACTGTGCTACTACGGCCCATTTCAAATGGGTGTGACGAAATACTTTCCATGAAAAGGAAGCCGGACTATCTGTATCTTCTTCTTTTATTTCGGGGATATGTGTAACGAAAAATAAAGCCAATACCACAAACACGATAGCGGCTATTACGAGGTAAGGTATTTTTACCATCCCGGCTTCATAGCTAAGATAGCCCGTAAGCGCCTGTGGTGTCATTTGTGCCAGCTCCGCAGGAGTGTGTTCAATACCGGATAAAATAAATTGCCCGCCAACGATCGGTGCAATAAATGCCCCAACGCCGTTGAATGATTGGGCGAAGTTCAGTCTCTGCTCGGCAGTTGCTGCATCACCCAGTTTAGTGATGTATGGATTGGCTACTGTTTCCAGGAAAGTAGCGCCACTGGCAATAATAAATAAGGCTACCAGGAAGAAAGTATAGCTGCGTGCAGTGGCAGCCGGCACAAACAGTAAAGTACCTATACCATACAGGAGTAAGCCGAAAAGTATGCCTTTTTTATATCCATATTTATGCATGAACCATCCGGCAGGCAGGGCAATGGAAAAATAAGCAAGATAAACAGAGGAATCGATCAATGCCGATTCAGTATCTGTTAACCGGCAGGCTTTCTTCAGGTGAGGTATCAGTATCGGGTTGATATTGTGCAGGAAAGCCCATAAAAAGAACAGGCTTGTTACAAGTACAAAGGGTAGCAAATAGGCGTTAGATTTTTTCATTGGCAGCAATTCATTTTATTTGAGTGCCCCAATATCGGTATTCATTCGATTCCTGGAAAAATTTATCTGCTAACAAACGTTAGGAATCACTCAATCAGGCCAACCCAGTACCGCTATCAATGGCTACAATGTAATGCTGTGGCCGCTTTTCAAATATTTTGGCATATCGTTCACCTATTAATGCAATTGTTTCTTCCACCTTATTTTCCTCCATAATATTGATCGTGCACCCCCCAAAGCCGCCTCCCATCATCCTGGCTCCCAATACGCCCTCACATTCACGTGCCAGATCTGCCAGCAGATCGAGTTCGCTGCAGCTGACCTCATACAGTTTGCTCAACCCTGTATGTGTATTAAACATGTGAGCGCCAAAAGTTACCATATCCCCTTTCTCGAGGCAGACACATGCTTCCTGCAACCGTGCAATCTCTTCTACGATATACTTACATCTATGGTAAACATTACTATTTTTTGCGGCAAGACAGGTTTCTACCATTTCTATGGTAGCATCACGCAGGCTTTTCACTTCCGTGTATCGCTGTTGTATCAGTGCCACTCCTTCTTCGCATTCTTCGCGGCGCTTATTATAAGCTGAAGAGGCCAGGGAATGCTTTACACCTGTATCGAATAAAACAATCTTTATACCCTTCATCCTGAACGGGATATGTTTATATGCCAATGAACGGCAATCCAGCTGTATCACATGATCATGTTTTCCAAACATGCTGGCAAACTGATCCATGATTCCGCATTTTACGCCGGCAAATTCATGTTCGGCTTTTTGGGCCGCTTTCACCATCGTCAGCTTATCAAGTCCCAGTTGAAATAACTCATTCAACGCAAAAACAGTAGCGCATTCCACTGCGGCCGAGGAAGAAAGTCCCGCTCCCAACGGTACATCACCAATGATCACAGCATTAAAGCCTTCTATTGGGTGGTCAGCTTTAATCAGTTGTTCTGCCACACCAAGTATATAATTAGACCAGTGTTGTGCAGATGGCTGCAAAACATTCAATGACGACTCAAAAGACTCATGAAGGTCTCCTGCAAAGAGGTGTATGGCATTATCGGGCCGTTTGCCAATAGCTATGTAAACCGCTTTATCAATTGCGGCAGGCAATACAAACCCAAGGTTATAATCGGTGTGTTCTCCTATCAGGTTAATTCGTCCGGGTGATCTTACAATACAATCGGGCTCTCCAAACTGCGTGCGGTACAAAGCGACCGCTTTCTCTCTGATACTGCTCATTAAACGTTTACTTTTCTGCTGTTTTTGTTTTCCAGCTCTTTATAATAAAATCTGCGATGGCTTCCGGATCTTCAATGGTTACATGGTGTCCGTTTGCTTCCTGTTTTCCCTTGGTCATTGGATGAACAGTTACAGGGTCGCCGAGTCTTATATAATTAAAAGACACTACGTTAGTGACGTTTCATAATGCATGGCCGGGATCACTACTTCTTTAAAACCTTTACGCATGAGGCGGCTTGCAAAGTCCTGCTGCACATCATATTCTCCATGCACTAAGAAAAGCGTTTTCACCAATGAGGGGTTTTGTGTAGCAATGAATTGGCAGAGATCATCATAATCGCCATGAGCGCTCATGCTTCGCATTTGCCCTACTTCGGCCACCACCGAATACATGTCCCCAAATATTTTCACTTCCTTGGCACCATTCATCAGTCTGCCGCCTAATGAGTGCGGTTCACAATAACCAACCATCAATATGGTATTCTTATGATCTCCGATATTATTCATGATGTGGTGTTTCACACGGCCAGCATCTGCCATACCACTTGCCGAAATGATCACGCAGGGTTGGGGAAGATCATTCAGTTGTTTGCTTTCATCAACTGTTTTAATAAATTTCAACCCTTTAAAATCAAACGGGTCATCATCTTTCTCCATGACTTTTTTAATCCGTTTGTTAAAATATTCAGGGTAGGATTTAAGCACTTCCGTCGCTTCCTTACTAAGGGGGCTGTCAACATAATAAGGAACAGCCGGCAGACGATTCTCCAGTTCCAGCTCGTTCAATGCATACAATAATTCCTGCGTACGTCCCACACTGAATGCCGGTATGATAAGCTTTCCTTTCTTTTGCAAGCAGGTTTTTTCAATCCATTGCAACAGTGTATCAGAAGTGCCTGTTACATCATCATGCAGCTTATTGCCATAAGTGCTTTCCAGGATAATATAGTCTGCCTGCGGAAATACCTCTGGCGAACGAAGGATAGCATCATTATACCTTCCGACATCGCCACTGAAAGTAAGGCGGGTTTCTTTCCCTTCTTCCCTGATGCGCAGGTGCACGGCGGCACTTCCTATAATATGACCTGCATCGGTAAACAGCAGTTCTACTCCCTCTTCAATCTGTTGCCAGTTGCCATACTCAATGGTTTCAAATAATTTTTCTGCTTTTTCCACATCATCCAGGTCATACAAAGGTTCATAAGGAGGAAGCCCTTGCTTTGCCCTTTTTTTGTTGATGAATTTTGTATCGTCTCTTTGAATTTCTGCCGAATCTTCCAGCAATACGGCACTAAGTTCTTTTGTAGCGGGTGTGGATAATATCTTTCCCGTAAAGCCATCTTTGACTAATTTCGGAATCAACCCCGAGTGGTCGATATGTGCGTGTGACAATACAAGGCAGTCAACAGATACAGCATCGAACCCAAAAGTACTGTTCAAATCCTGCGTTTCTTTTCCCATGCCCTGGAACATCCCGCAATCCAGTAAGATTTTCTTCCCATTCTTTAATGTCAACAGGTGTTTAGACCCGGTAACAGTTCTTGCTGCTCCATGAAATGCTATTTTCATATGACACTGTTTTAAAAATTCGTTGCACTAAATGTAACAAGTGTAAGGCAGAAGAAAAAAACTTTATAACAGCAGGGCTGCCAGTGCATAATCTGCAAACAGGATCAGAATGCAGCTTACTACCACTGCGCTGGTACTGGCCCGTCCGATTTCGAGGGCACCTCCCTTAACGTTATAACCATAGTACGCAGAGATACTGCTGATGATAAAGGCAAAAGTGTAAGATTTATACAAAGCAAAATTGATGTTATACAAATTCAGGTTCTGACGCAGACCTACGTCAAACAGGTCAGTAGCGAGGATACCGGCCATGCTGCCAGCTGTTCGTCCTCCCCAAATACCCAATACTGCAGAAATAACAATCAAACAGGGTATGACGATCAGTGCACCCAGTATTTTCGGCATCACAAGATAACTTTTGGTATTGATGCCCATAATTTCTAGTGCGTCAATCTGTTCGCTGATACGCATATTACCCAGTTCGCTGGCTATTTTACTGCCTATCACGCCGGCAAGCACAATACTTACTACAGTTGGCGCCAATTCCAATATCATGCTGTCGCGCACAATTTGCGCAATAGTGGTCTGCGGCACCAAGGGGCTGACCAGCTGGTAGGCCGTCTGCACTGTAGTTACCGCACCCAGGAATAAAGAAATAATGACTACGATCGGCAGCGCCCCCACACCAATCTCAACGCATTGGTGCATGAACTCTTTCCAGTACATACGCCAGTTCTCCGGCTTGGTAAACATGCCTTTAAGCATAAGTAAGTAAGAACCGAGATGAGTGAAAAAAGACATGTTTTTTCTGGTTAGGTATTAAGAATTCTTCCTTGTTATTGTTTTCTCTTCTTCAGGCGTTTCCACCAGCTGGCCTGCTCTACTGCTTCAACCATATTATTACGGCATTTCAATTGTGCATCCACAACTGCCACCAGTGCCATGTTTACAATGCTCCTTACTGTGCTGCCTAGTTGCAATACATGCACAGGCTTTTTCATTCCCAGCAGGATCGGGCCGATGGCATCAGCCCCACCCACTTCTTTTAACAGGTTGTAAGTTACGTTACCTGCAGTCAGGTTAGGAAACATTAATACATTAACATCTTCATCCACCAATTCACTAAACGGGTAATTGTCGCGCAGGATTTCTTTGTTAAACGCAAGGCTGCCCTGCATTTCTCCATCTACGATCAATGAGGGGTTGCGTTGTTTTAAAATCTTTGTGGCTTCTGCTACCAGCTTAGCCTCGGGAGAATCGCTGCTTCCAAAATTACTATAACTGAGCATGGCTATACGCGGTACCAGGTTAAAATTGCGCACTTCTTTGGCTACCAACAAAGTAATATCTGCCAGTTCTTCTGCAGTAGGGTTAAAATTAACTGTTGTATCTGCAAGAAATAATGGGCCTTTTTTCGTCAGTAACAGGTACATGCCTGCTATTTTCTTCACTCCTTCTTCCGTGCCAACAATCTGCAGTGCGGGACGAATAGCTTCGGCATAGTTTTTTGTCAATCCGGAAAGCATGGCATCAGCATCGCCTGTTTCCACCATCATGCAGCCAAAATGATTCCTGTCTTTCATTGCCTTCAGGCTTTCATACTGGTTGAAGCCTTTGCGCTGGCGTTTCTTAAAGAACAGTGATGCGTACGCCTCCCGCTTTTGCTCCATTTCATCACTTCGGGGATCAATGATGGGAATATCGGTGAGATCAATATTATACTCTTCTGCGATTTGGTTGATCTTTACAGGGTCGCCAAGCAATATCGGGTAAGCGATGCCATCATCATAGGCAATACTGGCTGCTTTTAATATTTTCTGGTTGTCTGCTTCTGCAAATACCAAACGTTTCGGATCTTTTCTGGCTGTATTACCGATGATCCTGATCAATTGATTATCTAGTCCCAGGCGCTTATCCAGTTCCAGTGCATATGCATCCCAGTTGGCGATCTTTTTCTGTGCCACTCCACTTTCAATGGCTGCTTTGGCAACCGCAGGTGCTACAGTTGATAATAAGCGGGGATCAACCGGCTTGGGAATAATGTATTCCGGCCCAAACGACATATGTGTCTGGTTATACGCCATGTTCACAATGTCAGGTACATGTTTCTTGGCTAATTCAGCCAAAGCTTTCACTGCAGCCAGTTTCATGGCTTCGTTGATCTGCATTGCACGTACATCCAATGCGCCGCGGAAGATATAAGGGAACCCAAGCACATTGTTTACCTGGTTGGGGAAGTCCGTGCGTCCCGTGGCCATAATGATATCCTTGCGTACAGCTGTTGCTGCTTCATAGGTAATTTCCGGATCCGGGTTGGCCATGGCAAATACAATCGGATTCTTTGCCATGCTTTTCACCATATCGGGTGTTATCACATTTCCTACACTAAGCCCCACAAACACATCGGCATCTTTGAGTGCTGATGCCAGGGTCCAGTCGCTTTTCTTCACTGCATATTTCTTCTTTTCTTCACTCAGGTCTTCTCTCCCTTCATGAATAGCACCTGTCTTATCGAACAAAATAAAATTCTCATACTTCGCACCCAGTCCTACATATAAATCAATGCAAGCCATTGCAGCAGCGCCCGCACCGTTTACAACAAATCTTACTTTTTCAATTTTCTTCTTTTGTAATTCCAATGCATTCAACAACGCAGCGCCACTAATGATGGCTGTTCCATGCTGGTCATCATGCATTACCGGAATCTTCATCTGCTTTTTGAGTTCCTTTTCTATGTAAAAACATTCCGGTGCTTTAATATCTTCCAGGTTGATACCGCCGAATGTGGGCTCAAGTGCTTTAACGATCTGAACAAATTTCTCCGGATCTTTTTCATTGATCTCAATATCGAACACATCAATATCAGCAAATATTTTAAACAAGACTCCTTTCCCTTCCATGACGGGTTTGCCGGCTTCGGGGCCAATGTCTCCTAACCCCAACACAGCGGTACCATTGCTGATCACCGCTACCAGGTTTCCCTTGGCTGTATATTTATAAACGTCTTCCGGGTTTTTTGCGATCTCTTTACAAGGCTCGGCTACACCCGGACTATAAGCAAGAGAAAGATCGCGTTGTGTTTTTGACTCTTTGGTAGGTATCACCTCTATTTTGCCAGGGCGTCCGCTGGAATGGTATTCCAATGCCTGTTCCTTTCTGAGATCGTTCTGTTTGGACATATTTATTTTTTTGGTGCCAGCAGCACAACTGCAGCCGACTGCAGTTGTGCTGCTCCCTTCAGAGCCTGCAAAAATACGATTTATTTTTTTCTTTTTACTTCATCAATCACGTCCAGTAAGCCATCCGTAAAACGGTCGTCTGCCAGTTGCCAGAACATGATTCCATTCAACTTGTTCTTCATCACGTATTTCGTCTTCAAAGCAACTGAGGCGCTGTCATCAAATGTTACAAACCATTTCTTATTCGCATGGTACAAATAAGGCGCTGAAGCCTTTTCATCCCAATGATACACAAAACCACTGTCGGCGGCAAGTTGCTTATCAAATCTACTATAGGAAACACCGCGCAAAAACCTTCCTTTGCCATATAACCCATCATTATCTGCAGCTACATTTTCCCATATGCGCGCATAGAAGGCAGCGCCGATCAATAATTTTTTTGCCGGAACTTTTTTAGTGCGCAATAATTTAACTGCATTATCGCAGGATTCTTGTTGTTGGGATGTTGAATACAATCCACTATGATGGCCTGTAACCGTATCATAACCCGTGATCAGATCATAAGTCATTAAATTGATCCTGTCAACCAGTGGTGTTACTGCTTTCCAGTCGACCGACTCATTGATGTATCGCGTAAAACCTCCTGCTGCGAAACTGATCTCCCTGTGTTTTCCCAAACTATCACGCAGCGTTTTTATAAGTGCCGTAAAATTATTTTTATCATCTAAAGAATAAGGATGCCCGGGTGGCCCTTTAATGGTGGGATATTCCCAATCAAGGTCAATACCATCTACCTGAAAATCATGCAGCAGTTGTTTTACAGATGATGCAAATATTTTTCTTGAACTGTCCGAAGAAAAAACACTTGCACAGGTATAACAGCCGGTCCAGCCACCCAGGGAAGCAATTACTTTCAGCGCAGGGTTTCGCTTTTTTTGCGCCACACAACTGATCAATGAGGCGCTGTCACGTGCATTATTAAGCGCTATCTTGTTTCCTTTCAGGTGCGTAAAGCTGAAACACAGGTGCGTTAGTTTCTCAACGGGAAAACTATCAATCATCGTTGCCCTTCCCGCGAAATAGCCAAAAACAACCAACTTATTTTTTTGAGAGAGCGCTGTTTGGGTGAGGCACACAAGAAAAATAAACGCAGTAAACTGTTTGCATTTCATACACTACGAATCAGTATTGTTCTACTAAATTTAATATCATCCTCTTACCTTTTACCACAGGCCGTTATTGATTTTTTACAACGCTGGCTCCCAGCCAGGCCATCATTCCCATGCCTGTTTCGATAGCACTTTCATCAATATCGAATCTAGGCGTATGCACATTATGCACAATACCCCTGGATGCATTGCCTACGCCCAGCCGGTAGAAACAACCAGGTATTACCTGTGTATAATAACCGAAGTCCTCCGCTCCCATGCGCATCTCTGTTTCTTCTACCTGCCCTTTGCCCATATAATTTTCTGCCAGCCGCCATGCGGTCTCTGTAAAAGCAGGATCATTATCAACGGTGGGGTAACCAACATCAATATGCAGGTCTATTTCACCTCCCATTGATTCTACCAGGCCAATGGCCTGCCTGCGTATGAGCTCATGCGCTTTAAAACGCCACTGCTCATCCATGGCGCGGAAAGTACCCATCAGTTTTACTTCACTTGGGATCACATTGGTAGTATGGCCGCCCTGTATAGAACAAATAGAAAGCACCGAAGGGGATAAAGGGTTTTTATTCCTGGAAATAATCTGTTGCAGGCTTACGATGAGATGCGAAGCAATCAGGATGGTATCAGCCGTTAAATTAGGAGCGGCCGCATGGCCACCTTTGCCTTTAATGGTAATATAAATTTCATCTGCGCTGGCCATTACCCTTCCGGTTCTGAAACTCAGCTTACCGACTTCCAACCCGGGATGCACGTGCAGGCCGATGATTCCCTGGGGTTTGGGGTTTTCCAAAACACCTTCCTTTATCATATAACTGGCCCCCCCGGGATTCCTTTCCTCTCCCGGCTGAAAGATGAGTTTGACTGTTCCCTCCCATTCTTCTTTTAACTCCTGTAATATTTTGGCAGCTCCCAGCAATATGGTCGTATGTACATCATGTCCGCAGGCATGCATAACACCTGCGTGCTGCGACCGGTAGCTGACTTCGTTTTCTTCCTGGATGGGTAATGCATCCATATCTGCCCGCAGGGCAATAACACGACCCTGTGGGTTCTTTCCTTCAATGGTTCCCAATATACCGGTGGTGGCTTTGATGGCAAAGGGGATACCCAATGAAGTTAGTTTGGCCTGTACAAATTTACTGGTTTCAAATTCCTGGTAACTCAATTCGGGATGTGCATGCAGGTGTTTACGTACCCCAATAAATTCATCTGCATATTGCCTGGCTTTTTCCTTTATTCTTTCTTGTAACATGTTGTTGCGTTATGGAATGATTTCTTCATCGTCTTTAGGCGTATAATCGATAGCGTCTTCCACTACATATACACCCTGCGGGTATATCTGATTCAATTGTTTCCGCAGTTTTTCTGCATCCGCTTTTTTTATGAAATTGCCAATACGTACTTTAAAATAAGGCGATTGGTACATGGTATAGCTTTTTTGATCAGGGAACCTGGACAACAACTCTGCCTTGACCTTAAAGGCCTGGTCGCGCTTGCTGGTACTGATCACCTGTATACGGTACCCCTTGTATTGCCCTGAACTCGTCATCATAGCCGTACGTTTATTAATCGAGGCCTGTCTGGCCGTCAGTACATCCAGGCGCACGTCTCTTACAACAACAATAGTGTCGCCGGCCATGGCAGATTTGACTGCAAAAAAACTCATGACGAAAATGCAGCACTTCAGGTACCAGCCCATTTGTTTTATTTTTAGTTAAGATACGACATTTAATGGCTCAATGACATAACAGCTTGATGACTCAATAGTATCAGGGACGGCCTGTAGCCTGATTAGCCGCTTCCTGTACAATTGCCACGCCGGCGCTGCATCCCAGGCGGGTGGCACCGGCATCTATGAGTTCTTTTGCAAATGCATAATTACGGATGCCGCCGGAAGCTTTGATTTGTACCTGTGCAGGCAAGTGTAAACGAAATAATTTCACCGCTTCAACGGTAGCGCCTTTTTCTGCATAACCGGTGGAGGTTTTTAAATAATCAATACCGGCAGCGCCATAAATATCGCAGCATTTGATGATCTCATCATCAGTTAATACGCCACTCTCAATGATGAGCTTTATCACTTTATTCTTGCTTTTCACAACGGGCATGATATGATTGATCTCATTGGCCAGGTAAATCCAGTCTCCATTTTTGATGGCAGCAATGTTAACCACTACATCTAATTCATCTGCCCCGTCTACCATTGCCAGAACAATCTCTGCAATCTTTGCTTCAATAGCTGAGTAGCCAAAAGGGAATCCGATCACTGTTGCAATTTTCACAGTACAGTCACTCAACAACGCTTTAGCCTTCCTGACAAAGTTCGGCGGAACGCAAACAGCAGCAAATTCATACTGCCTGGCTTCCGCACAGAGTTTTTCGATGTCTGCGGTTAAAGTGGTGGGCTTCAGCAGGGTGTGATCAATATAGGCGCCAATATTCATTACGCTTCTTTTCCATGACATGCTTTGTACTTCTTCCCGCTGCCACAGGGACAAGGATCATTTCTTCCGATCTTTGGCGCTACGTGGATGGGTTGTTGTTTTACAGGTGTCGGATCGTAATAGTCATTCTCTGCAGGAGGCACATCTATGTTTTCTTTATTGGCATTCATGCGGCTCATATCTGTTTTTTGCTGGCGGCCTTCTTTCAGCTGATCTCCATCGTTCAGGGGAATACCTGCATGAGAAAGGAACTGAACAATATCAGTATTCACTTCGGTGTCCATTTTCTTGAAAAGACCAAAGGCTTCCATTTTATAGATCACCAAAGGATCTTTTTGTTCATAGGTAGCTGTTTGTACACTCTGCTTCAGGTCATCCATTGCACGGAGGTGTTCTTTCCAGGCATCATCTATCAATCCGAGTGTAACGGTTCTTTCCAGTGCATTCAGTAATTCGGCGCCATTACTGTTCAGTGTTTTCTCCATGTTTGACAACACCTGCATACCACGGCGACCATCAGAGAAAGGCACAATTACATTTTCAATATGTGCGCCCTGCTGCTGGCGGATATTTTTGAAAACGGGAACAGCCTGTACCATCAGTTCCTGTTTCTTCCGCTCATAATTGACAACTGCTTCGTTGTATAATTTTTCTGCCAGTTGCTGTTCAGGCAACCTGTTCAGCTCTTCTGCTGTAATGGAGGAGTCGATCCCAAAATTTACAATGGCAGCAAGGCGAAAGCCTTCATGATCATTCTGCTCTTTGAATGAGCTCACTAATCCTTCTGCAACCGTATAATAAGCATTATCAAGATCAAGTGCCAGGCGTTCGCCAAACAAAGCATGGTTACGCTTGGTATAAATCACTGTACGCTGCTTATTCATCACATCATCATATTCCAGCAAACGTTTACGGATACCAAAGTTGTTCTCTTCTACTTTCTTCTGCGCACGCTCAATGGATTTGGTGATCATACTGTGCTGTATCACTTCCCCTTCCTTGTAGCCTGCAAAGTCCATCACTTTGGCAATACGTTCACTACCAAACATGCGCATCAGGTCATCTTCCAGCGACACAAAGAACTGGGAAGAACCGGGGTCACCCTGCCTGCCCGCACGACCGCGCAACTGCCTGTCTACCCGGCGCGATTCATGACGTTCAGTACCAAGGATAGCCAAGCCACCGGCTTCTTTGACACCCGGCCCGAGTTTGATATCGGTACCACGGCCAGCCATATTCGTAGCAATGGTAATAGCGCCTGCGAAACCTGCTTCCGCTACAATCTGTGCTTCCCTGGCATGTTGTTTGGCGTTGAGTACATTATGGGGTACCTGTTTCTGACGAAGCATACGGCTCAGCAACTCACTTACTTCTACAGAAGTAGTACCAACCAGTACAGGCCGACCTGCTTCGCGTAACTTAACAATCTCATCAATCACAGCGCCGAATTTTTCGCGCTTGGTTTTGTAAACAAGATCCTGTTCATCTTTACGGATAGCAGGTATATTCGTAGGAATAGAAACCACATCTAATTTATAGATATCCCACAGTTCCGCTGCTTCGGTTTCAGCAGTACCTGTCATACCCGCTAATTTGTGGTACATACGGAAGTAATTCTGCAATGTAACAGTAGCATATGTTTGTGTGGCAGCTTCGATCTTCACGTTTTCCTTTGCTTCAATCGCCTGGTGTAAACCATCTGAATAGCGGCGGCCATCAAGGATACGACCGGTCTGCTCATCAACGATTTTCACTGCGCCATCCATCACCACATACTCTACATCTTTATCAAATAAAGTATAGGCTTTCAGTAATTGCTGTACCGTATGAATACGGTCGGCTTTAATAGAATAGTCAGTAATGATCTGCTCTTTCCTATGTAATTTTTCTTCTGTAGTTGCAGCCGCATCATGGTCAACTGCAGCCAGAGAAAGACTGATATCCGGCAATATAAAGAAATTGGGATCTTCCCCGGAACGCGTAATCAACTGGATCCCTTTGTCTGTTAATTCAACTGAATTGCTTTTTTCATCAATATAAAAAAACAGCTCCTCATCGGCTTTTGGCATCTCCCGTTGCTGATCGGCAAGGTAATAGTTCTCTGTTTTCTGCAATTTCACACGGATACCGGGTTCACTGAGGAACTTGATCAACGCGCTGTTCTTCGGCAAACCACGGTGCGCGCGGAATAGCGATAAGCCACCATCCTTCGCATCATCATTTCCTTCTGCAATTTTTTTCTTTGCATCATTCAGGAATTGATTGGTAGCTCTTTTTTGCGCATCTACTAATTTTTCAATCCTTGGTTTCAGTTCAAAGAATTGTTGTTCACCGGTATTGTGGCCAATAGGACCGGATATGATCAAAGGTGTTCTTGCATCATCGATCAATACGGAATCCACTTCATCCACCATGGCAAAATGGTGTTTACGCTGTACCATTTCTTCCGGTGTATGCACCATATTATCACGCAGGTAATCAAAACCAAATTCATTATTGGTGCCATAAGTAATATCAGCAAGGTAGGCGTTACGGCGTGCCTCGCTGTTGGGTTCATGTTTGTCTATGCAATCCACGCGCAGTCCCAGCCATTCAAAAATAGTTCCGTTCCATTCGCTATCCCTTCGTGCCAGGTAATCGTTTACCGTAACAATATGTACACCTTCACCTGCCAGGGCATTCAGGTAAGCAGGCAGGGTTGATACCAGTGTTTTACCCTCACCGGTAGCCATCTCGGCAATTTTGCCCTGGTGCAGTACACTACCGCCTATCAGCTGCACATCATAATGTACCATATTCCAGGTAACGGCTCCCCCGGCAGCAGTCCAAGTATTCTTAAATACAGAATGATTACCCCTGATCTGTACATAATCTTTTTGCACACTCAGTTCGCGGTCAAGGGTTGTGGCAGTTGCTTCCAGTTCCGCGTTTTCCTTAAAACGCCGGGCTGTTTCTTTTACTACGGCAAAAGCTTCCGCCTGAATTGCTGCCAGCGCTTCTTCAATTTTTTCATCCCTGTCCTTTTTCAGTTTATCCACTTCCTGGTAAATGGCATCTCTTCCGTGGATATCACCTTCGGGTAAGGCTTCTGCCGCCTGTTTTTTACTTTCAATTACTGCATCTATCTCTTTCAGGTGCTCCTGTATGCGCTGCCTGAACTCAACGGTCTTATTACGTAATTCGTCATTCGTAAGCGACTGGTATTGCTGGTAAAACTGGCTGATCTTCTCAACGATGGGCATGATGTGCTGCACATCTTTTTCACTTTTACTTCCCCCGAATAATTTGGCAATAAACTTCAACATATGGATTGGTCTGGTGTATTAGAAAAATGGATACCCGTCAAAAAGGGTGCGCAAAAATAAATAAGTCAATTTGGCACCCGAAATTGAAAGCGGCCAAAGGTAAAGAATTTGGGGAAACGTGTCGTTTCTGCTACTTTTGCAGCCAAAATAAAGGGTCTGGGCCGGAGAATTCGCCCGGAGGCCTTAATTTCCTGTGTTTCCGCCTTAAAAACTTGAAATTTTTTTACCATGGCAGGTCAGTTAAAAGAAGTACGTAACCGGATTAAGAGTGTTCAGAGCACCCAGCAAATCACCAAAGCAATGAAAATGGTGAGTGCAGCTAAATTGCGTCGTGCACAGGATGCCATTACCCAGATGAGACCTTATGCTAAAAAATTACAGGAAATGCTGAGCAATATTGTCAGCAGCACAGAAGGGGATATGAGCATCAAACTGGCCGAAGAAAGGGCTGTTGAAAAAGTATTGCTGATTGTAATTACCAGCGATCGTGGTCTTTGCGGCGGTTACAATGCCAACCTGATCAAATTAGCCAAGTCTACGATTACCGAAAAATACCAGGTCCAGCACCAGAAAGGCAATGTAACCATCTGGAACATTGGTAAAAAAGGATATGAAAGTTTGGCAAAAGCTGGTTATAAGACCGATGCCACTTTTAAAGATATTTTCCTTAACCTTAAATTCGAGAACGTTCAGGCTGCTGCCCAGGCTGCTATGAAAGCTTTTGAAAACAAAGAATTTGATGCGGTAGAAATTATTTATAGTGAATTCAGGAATGCTGCTACACAACGCTTTGCAGCCGAACAGTTCCTGCCCATCCCCAAAGTAACCAACACTGCTGTAACCAGGAAAGCCGATTTCATTTTTGAACCGGAAAAAGAAGCATTGATTGCAGAACTGATGCCTAAGATCCTGAATACACAATTATATAAGGCTGTATTGGATTGTAATGCCAGCGAACACGGTGCCCGAATGACCGCGATGGACAAAGCCAGTGAGAACGCCAACGAACTGCTGAAATCACTCAAGATCAGTTACAACCGGGCAAGGCAGGCTGCCATTACAACAGAACTTACCGAAATTGTTAGCGGTGCGGCTGCTTTACAGGGTTAAGAAAGACCCGGGTTCGGTGGTATGTTATTTGTTTGTATTTTCATCGCTGAAGGTTGGGAAGTAAGTCGAAATGCAAAATTAAAAATGCAAAAGTCGGGCACCGAACATCATACAAAAACAATAGAACAACTGAACGATGGAACTGCGCGAAATAATACCGCATATAGAAGTACTCATTTTTGCAAGTGAGAAACCCCTGACCGCCCTGGACATTGTGGAACTGATCAATAATGCCTTCGGCTTTCTGGAAGAAAGGGTAACCCTTGACCAGGTTGAAGCTTCACTCGAAGGTATCCGCGAAAAATACAACGCCGAGTTTTATCCTTTTGAAGTAAGGGAAAGTGGCGGCGGCTGGCAGTTCCTTACCAAAAAAGACTATCACAAAACGATCGCTCAGCTTAATGGCGATAAATTCCTGAAACGGCTGTCCAACGCTGCGCTGGAAACACTTGCCATCATTGCTTACAAACAGCCCATCACTAAAGGGGAAATAGAATCCATCCGTGGTGTGAACAGCGATTACAGCATCCAGAAATTACTGGAAAAAGAACTGATCCTCATCAGCGGCCGCAATGAGAACCTCCCCGGCAAACCCTTAGTTTACGCTACTTCTAAAAATTTCATGGATTATTTTGGTATTAACAGCGCCACCGACCTGCCCAGGATCAGGGAGGTATTGGCAGAACAGGTTGTCGAGGGTACCATTATCAATCCGGAGGATTTTACCGATAAACCTGTTGCCGACGCCCTTGAGCCCTCCCCATCAAAAGAAGCCCCTTTGCTTACTGTTAATGAAGATGGAGAGCTGGTGGAGAATAAAGATGATACCCCGCCTGAAGAGGCCGGCCCGGAAGAAGAAACCCCGCAATAATTCTGCCTGTGGCATGTTCAAAGCGTTAAGACAATTATCTTCGCAGCATGTCGCAACAATTATCCAATGAGCAATTGATCAGCATTGCCGGTACTTATGGTACGCCCGTTTATGTATACCATGCGGAGAAGATTACAGAGCAGTACACTAAACTGCAAACAGCTTTTACTGCATCAGATACCCGTTTCTTTTATGCCTGCAAAGCATTAACCAATATCAATATCCTCAAACATGTACGGTCATTAGGTTGTAATGTTGATTGCAGTTCTGTTAATGAAGTGCATTTAGCCATCAAAGCCGGTTTCGATCCGAAAAATATTCTCTATACCAGCAATGGTATCGCTTTCAATGAAATTGAAGAAGCTGTTCAATTGGGTGTGAATGTAAATATTGACAGTCTCTCCAACCTTGAAAAATTTGGCAAAAAGTATGGTCACTCCTATCCTGTAGGTATCCGGTTACGTCCGAATATCATGGCTGGCGGCAATCTCAAAATTTCTACCGGTCATGAAAAAAGCAAGTTTGGGATACCTATAGAGCAATTAGACAATATACTGGCATTGGTGCAACAATATGACCTGTGTATTTGCGGGTTGCACATTCATACTGGCAGTGAGATCAAAGATGTGGAAGTATTCATGAAAGTGGCCGATATCTTTTTTGAACTGGCTCCACATTTTAAAGACCTCAGGTTCCTTGACCTTGGCGGTGGTTTTAAAGTGCCTTATAAACCCAATGAAACCGGTACTGATATTACCCTGCTGGGTGAAAAAGTAGCAGGTGTTCTTGAGAAATTGAAGCAGGCCTATGGCCGTGATTTCCAGGCATGGTTTGAACCTGGTAAATTCATCGTAAGTGAAGCCGGTTATTTTATTACCCGGGTGAATGTGTTGAAACAAAGTGGCGCCACTACTTTTGCGGGCGTCAACAGCGGTTTCAACCATCTCATCAGGCCTATGTTCTATGAGTCCTATCACCGCATCAGCAATATCAGTAACCCAGAAGGTGCCAAACAACATTATGCAGTAGTTGGCAATATTTGCGAAACAGACACTTTTGCATGGGACAGGGAGCTGAATAAAGTACATGAGGGCGACCTGCTGGTATTTTACAACGCAGGCGCTTACGGTTTTGAAATGGGCAGTAACTATAACTCCCGCTACAAACCCGCAGAGGTATTGGTAAAAAGCGGGGACGCATACCTGATCCGAAAAAGAGATGTTTTTGAGGATTTATTAAGAAACCAGGTCGAAGTGTTATAGAACAAAATAGTAGTTTGCAGTCACATGATCGAAATACGGAACATACAGAAGAAGTTTGGCGACAAGGTAATCCTGGATGATATCACCGCTGTAATGGGAGCAGGAAAGTGCAATCTCATTATCGGTACCAGCGGTAGTGGTAAAACAGTATTAACCAAATGCATAGTGGGTTTGTTTCAACCTGATAAAGGAGATATTCTGTATAATGACCAGAACATGCTTGAGATGCAAACAGAAGAACGCAAACAGTTGCGTCAGAAGATCGGGATGCTGTTCCAGGGCAATGCCCTTTTCGACTCCATGACCGTGGAACAGAATATTCTTTTTCCACTGGATATGTTTACGGCACTCTCTTATACAGACAAAAAGAAAAGGGCCAACGAAGTGCTGAACAGGGTTAACCTGGAGGGCGCCAATAAAAAATATCCTTCAGAGATCAGTGGCGGGATGAAAAAAAGAGTGGGTATTGCAAGATCCATCGTGCTCAATCCACAATACCTGTTCTGCGACGAGCCCAATTCGGGACTTGATCCGCAAACATCGCTCGTCATTGACAAGCTCATCAAAGAGATCACCACTGAATACAATATTACCACCATTGTGGTTACACATGATATGAATAGTGTGATGGAAATAGGCGATCATATTGTATACCTGCACCAGGGCCGTAAGCAATGGGAAGGGTCCAACAAAGACATTATTTTCAGCAAAGACGAGTTGTTGAATAATTTCATCTTCGCATCTGAATTCTTACAGGATGCCAAACAAATGCGGATGATGGGTATAAATCATAAGATATGAAGCATTTTTGTCTGATCCTGGGGATGCTGTTTTGCCTGGGTACAGTATCGGCCCAAATGAAAGTGGATACTGTTCCTCCTTATAAGAAGAACCCTCACATACCAGCTTTCAGAATATTACAAACAGACAGTACAACCTGGTTTACGAAAGAGGAACTTCCCAAAAGCAATTATACCATTGTCATTTATTTCAGTCCCGATTGCGGCCATTGCCAGTACGAAGCAAAAGAGTTCGTAAAAAATATGGATAGTCTTAAAAATACTTTTATGGTATGGGTCAGTTATAAAAGCATTTCCGAGATCAGGGAATTTTATCATTATTATGGTTTAGACCAGTTCAGTAATCTACGAATGGGCCGCGACCCCATGTATGCAGTCCCCTCTTTTTACCGGGTAAAATTCACCCCGTTCATTGCTGTATACGATAAAAGAGGAATGTTTGTAAAAGCTTACGAATCAGGGGTGGAAATGGCTGAATTAAATGCATTATTGAAACAGCAATAGAACTTCCAGCCTTCTGGCTAACTTATATCTTCCATATCTCCTACCTTTGCCCCGTAAAAAATTAGTACACTTCAAATAACCATTGTCTCATGAAAGTAACCGTAGTAGGTGCCGGAGCCGTAGGTGCTACCTGTGCCGATAACATTGCCCGTAAAGAACTGGCCCAAGAACTCGTATTGCTGGATATCAAAGAAGGGGTTGCCGAAGGTAAGGCCCAGGATATGATGCAGACTGCCGCCCTGCTGGGTTTTGATACCCGTATTACCGGAAGCACCAATGATTATGCCAAGACTGCCGGTTCTGATGTGGTAGTGATCACTTCGGGTTTACCACGCAAACCGGGTATGACCCGCGAAGAACTGATTGGAACCAATGCCGGTATTGTAAAAAGCGTTTGCGAGAATATCCTTACCCATTCACCGAATGCCATCATTATCGTCATCAGTAATCCAATGGATACCATGACTTACCTGGCATTGAAATCCACCGGCTTACCTAAGAACCGGATCATTGGCATGGGCGGCACGCTGGATAGCGCACGCTTCAAATATCAATTGAGTCAACACCTGGGTTGCAGTCCCGGCGACCTGAATGCAGTAGTAGTTGGAGGCCATGGCGATACTACCATGATTCCTCTGATCCACCTGGCAACCTGGAATAGCGTTCCTGTAACTAAATTCCTGAGTGATGACCAGCAAAAACAAATTGTTGCCGACACCATGGTTGGCGGTGCAACATTAACCAAGCTCATCGGCACTTCGGCCTGGTATGCCCCGGGTGCAGCAGGGGCTGCACTTGTTGAAAGCATTGTACGCGATGAGAAAAAACTGTTTACCTGTTGCGTTAGTCTAGAAGGTGAATATGGTCAAAAAGATATCTGTTTGGGTGTTCCTGTTGTAATAGGAAAGAACGGCTGGGAAAAGATTCTCGATTTCGGTCTGAACGCAGATGAGCAGGCGCTTTTCAACAAGAGTGCAGATGCTGTAAGAAGCATGAACGACGTGTTGAAAACCTTGTAGTCAACACACCATGTAATGATAGTGGCCAGTTATATTATTAGTCCCGGTAACACAACAGTTGCCGGGACTTTTTATTGCGCACAATTACCGCTTGTCATTCGCTTATGGCTTTCATCCTCATTCGACTCCTCAAAGTGTAACATTTGAGAGTGCTTTGCGTCTGATAGAGCACAAAAATAACACAATGAGAAGGTTACTATTAATGGCGGCATTGGGACTGGCTCTAACAACATCCCAAAGCTTCGCACAAGACAAAACAACTGTTAGCGGTGATGTAAAAGACAATACAGGAAAGGCTTTACAAGCCGTTACTGTATCGCTCCTGAAAGCAAAAGACAGCAGCCTGGTAAAAGCAGATGTTACGGATAATAACGGGCAGTTTGATATTACATCAGCTCAAAGCGGTCATTTTTTACTTAGCTATACAATTGTAGGTTTTGAAAAAAAATATTCCGAAAAATTTGAACTGCAACCTGGCAAATCGCACCATGCCGGCTCCGTTAGTTTACATTCAGCGCCAAAAAAATTGCAGGATGTAACAGTCATTTCACGAAAGCCTATGATCGAGATCAAGGCAGATAAAACGATCTTCAACGTAGAAAACAGTATTAATGCAACTGGCAGTAATGCATTGGAACTGCTGCAGAAAAGTCCCGGCATCCAGGTAGACAACAATGAAAACATTTCCATGAAAGGGAAAACAGGCGTGAAAGTGTATGTGGATGGAAAAATGACACAGCTGAATTCCAAAGACCTTGCAGCATTCCTCAAAAGTATCAACAGCAATGATGTGGAAGCCATAGAAATGATCAGCAACCCCAGCGCTAAATACGATGCCAGTGGTAATGCAGGCATCATCAATATCCGTTTGAAGAAAAATAAAAAATTCGGTACCAATGGCAGCGCCACACTCGGTTTAGTACAGGGTGTAACACCTAAAGGGGATGGCTCCGTTAACCTCAACTACCGTGATAAAAAAGTGAATCTCTTTAGTAACATAAGTGGCAATATTGGCCGTTATGAAAACAGGTTGGACTTGTATCGTATTCAACGTGATTCCCTTTATGACCAGCATACCCTTAACTATAACAATAATAAAAGTGTGAATGTTAAAGCAGGAGCAGACTTCTTTATTGACAGTAAAAACACAATCGGGGGATTGATCACTACAAACTTCAGTAACAATGATTGGGCCAGCACCAGCAATACAGAAGTGTTCTATAATCCTACCAATACTTATCAGAAAACATTGAAAGCATTCAATACTGTTCCTGGCAGCCGCACCAATATGAATGCGAACCTCAACTATCGTTATGCCGATACCAGTGGAAAAGAAATCAACTTTGATGCCGACTACGGTTTGTTTCGCGGCACCGGCAGAAGTTTTCAGCCCAACTACTATTACGATAAGAATAACAACCTGCTGTTACAAATCATCAATCGAAACTACACACCTACCGATATTGATATCTATACTTCAAAAGTAGATGTAGAGTTACCCAAATGGAAAGGCAAACTGGGTTATGGGGCTAAATTTTCTTATGTAAAAACCGCTAACACATTTGACTTTTTCAATGATGTAAACGGAACCTCAGTTAAAGTACCAAGTCGCAGTAACAACTTCATTTATAAAGAAAATGTGAACGCCGCTTATGTAAACTACCAGCGGCAATTTAATCCAAAATGGAGCCTGCAGACAGGATTAAGGGCAGAGCAAACCAACAGCGAAGGCGTGCTTACCAGGGGGGATGGAATTATGCAGCCGGACAATACAGTGAAAAGAAGTTATTTTGACCTTTTCCCAAGTGCTGCTTTAACCTGGTCTGCCAATAAAAACAATACATTCAATCTTACTTATAGCCGCAGGATCGACAGACCAACGTACCAGGACCTCAACCCGTTTGAAAACAAGCTGGATGAATTAACCTATGAAAAAGGTAACGCCTTTCTGCGCCCGCAATACACAGACAATATTGAGCTGACGCATACTTTCAAATACATGCTCAATACCACTATTGGTTACAGCCATGTGAAAGACTATGCAACAAAGACAACCCATACCACTTACAATGCCACATTTGTTCAGCAAAAGAACCTGGCTACACAACAGATCCTTACATTCAGCATAGGCTCTCCTTTGCCTATTAAGAAATGGTGGAACGGGTATGCCAACCTGTGGTACAACTACCAGATGTTTAAAGGAAAGATCGGTAATAATGAAGTACACACCACAATTCCATTGTTCGGCGCCTATATGCAACACACATTCACTTTGGGCAACGATTATTCAGCCGAAGTGAGCGGTTGGTTCAATGGCCCTTCTATCTGGGGCGCCACTTGGAAGACGAAGTCGCAAGGTGGATTGGATATTGGTTTTCAGAAACTTTTCCTTCAGAAAAAGGCCACTGTAAAGCTAAGCTTTACCGATATCTTCCATACTGCCAGCCCCTGGAGAGCAACCAGTGATTTCGGAGGCTTGTATATCAGGGGTAGCGGCACTTTTGAAAGCCAGACAGTGCGCATGAACTTCACCTATCGCTTCGGCAGCAACCAGGTAAAAGCGGCGCGCCAACGCCAAACCGGACTTGAGAGCGAATCAAAAAGGATCAAAGGGTAACAGTTGATTTATATTTATGCGATGAAAGAAAAACCCCGTTGAAAATTTCAGCGGGGTTTTGTTATACTACAATATGTTGTTATAAAGTTGTACTCCAATATGCTGCTATAAATATCTGAGTGCGGCCGTTGCTATTCCCGGAATGTCCTGCTGTTGCATGCACTTGAAATGTCCTTTCGGGCATGTCCTGGTACCAAAATTAGAACAAGGCTGACAACTTAATCCTGGTACAATAAAATTGGTATAACCAGGTACTTGTTGTTTGGGGCCATAATAAGGTTCCACTGCTAACAACGGCGAGGTTCCGCCCCACAATGCAAATACCGGCTTATTAAATGCACAGGCAATGTATTGAAGCCCTGTATCATGTGAAATGACAAGTTTCGCTTTCCTGACAAGATCGGCCGACTCATGTAAACTGAATTTGCCACAGGCATTGTAAATACGGATGGGATCTACGGCAGCTATCTTTTCTCCTTCTGCAGTGTCTTCCTTTCCACCAACCAATATAATGGGGTATTGTAATTGCAAACACAATTGCTTCAGTTTATCGACCGGCATTTTTTTAGTATAATAAGAGGCCCCAATTACAATAGCAACAAACCCTGCAACGTGTGCGGTAGGTATATCTTTTGCATTGGTTTCATGCCCCTCCGGGATAAAATAATCCATCCCCATGCCATCGTTCTTCACTCCCAATGCGCTTACTGCATCCAGGCAACGGTCTACAATATGCCTTTTAGGCATAAAGTTGATATGGAATTTTGTCAATAAAAATTTTTCTACACTCAGCTTTTTATACGACAATGTCTTTGTGCGTAATGCCCACCTGATCCGGTAACTTCTGAAATTCTTATGCAGGTCAATAATATAGTCATAGCCTTCCGCTTTCAACTCACTGATCAGCGCGCTTAAATTATCCTTATAGTAAAAGAATTTATCAATATAAGGGTTTGCTTCTGTTACCGCTTTGAAAGATTGTTTAGACAGGAAATGCACTTCAACCCCCGGCAACTGTTGTTTGAGGCAGCGGATAGCAGGAGTTGTGAGTACAATATCACCAATAGAAGAAAAGCGGATCACAAGCAGTTTCATGATTCAGTGTAATTCAAATCTTTATGGAAAGTGTCTTCTGTGAAATAAAATGCGACCAGGGTCACGATCATAACAACCACACCGGTTACAATACCGCTCTTAACAAGTCCCCATCCCCAGCTTTTCTGAAACAGGTCAAGGAACATCATATTGATCAGGGGCAATGCTCCTCTGACCATGTTGGGAATAGTAGTGGCGGCAGTTGCTCGCAGGTTAGTGCCAAACTGCTCTGCTCCCATGGTAATGAAAATAGCCCAGAAACCGGTACTAAATCCAAGTAAAGCACAGATACTGTACATAGACGTATCGGTATGGTTGTAACTGCTGAAAAAGAAAACAAGCGACACTGTGCAAAGCACATAATACAATAGCAATGCCTTTTTGCGGCTTTTGAAAAACTGGCTCACCAATCCAACAAACATATCGCCAATAGCAATGGCAGCATAGGCAAACATGATGGAACGGCCGGAATCGATCGTAGTACTGCCATACATGGCTTTGGCAAAACGATCGCTCTGGTTAACCAGGATACCAATAACATACCAGGTAGGCAGGCCAATGAGAATGGCGCATATATATTTTCTGAGCCTGGTTTTGTTGTTGATGAGCATCAGGAATTTTCCTCTTGCGACATTCTGCTCTTTCACTTCTTTGAACATACCCGATTCTGCCACACTTACACGCAGCAATAACAAGGCAATACCCAAACAGCCACCTATTTTATAGCACAGGCGCCAGTCCTGCGTGAACTGGAAGGTAAAATAAGCTGCTACAGCACCGCTCAAACCAATACCCGCCACCATTGAAGTACCAATTCCTCTTTTATTTTTCGGTAATAGCTCACTTACTAAGGTAATACCTGCACCCAGTTCACCGGCAAGGCCTAATCCGCCAATAAAACGGCAGGTTGCATATTGATCCACCGTTTGTACAAAGCCGGTAGCAAAATTGGCGAGAGAGTATAAAATGATAGATCCGAACAGTACACTTAACCTTCCTTTTTTATCGCCCAACACACCCCAGATGATCCCGCCGATCAACAAACCAACCATTTGCCAATTGATCACACGGGTACTGTCAGACAACAGGCTGGCATCGGTAGAGCCAACACCAAACATGCTTTGTTTCTTCACTATGGTAAACAAAAGCAGGTCATAGATATCAACAAAATAACCCAGTGCGGCAACGATAACCGGAAGGGAAAGGATTCCGTATTTTTTTTCGGTCATAGCAGGTGTATTAATGGTGTTTCAGATGACAAGTTAATATAATTAGGTCTCCACAAAATTCAAATCCTTCCCAAAAGTTTCCTTCGTTTTAAAGGCTGCATATACAGCAAGGCTCATCAATATCACGCCTGTAAGCCACCCACCGGTAATATAATGACCGGTCATACTGCGCAGCCATTTGAACAACAGGATGATCAGTGGCAAAGCACCGCGTACCATATTAGGTATAGAGATGGCCGTTGTAGCACGGAGGTTGGTACCGAACTGTTCTGCCGACATGGTAATATATACCACAGAAAATCCTGTACCAAAACCTAACCCTGCACAAATCCAGTACATCCCTGAAGCTGTTCCGCCGCTTTGCGTGAAGTATAAAATAGTAAAGAGCGATGTAATCCCATAAAAAATGAACAATGCTTTCTTCCTGCTCTTAAGGTAATTGCTAAGTAGGCCAACAGTAAAGTCGCCAAAAGCGATAGCAGCATACTGAAACATAATGGCCTTCCCGGGATCTATATTACTGATGCCGAATTCTTCGCCAAACTTATCGGAAAATGTAACAAGTACGCCAATGACATACCAGGCCGGCAGTCCAATCATAACACACTTTAGGTAACGCAGGAAACGTTCACGGTTATCGAAGAGCATGAAGAAATTTCCACGCGCCACTTCTGTTTTTTTGAGCTGGTCGAACAATTGACTCTCGAAAATACTCACGCGCAATAGGAGCAACAGTAATCCCATGGCACCTCCGATATAATAACAGATACGCCAGTCAAAATTTTCTTTAAGAAAAAAAGCCACTACAGCGCCAACAATACCAAAGCCGGCAATAACAGACGCGGCAATCCCTCTTTTTTCTTTAGGCAATAATTCACTTACCAGTGTAATACTGGCCCCCAGCTCACCTGCCAGGCCAATGCCTGCGATGAAACGCATCAGCATATATTGCGGTACGGTTTGTACCATGCCGTTGGCAATATTGGCGACCGAGTATAAAAGAATGGAACCAAAGAGTACGCTTAGCCTGCCTTTTTTATCACCCATAATACCCCAGAGAATGCCACCCAACAGCAGACCAATCATTTGTATGCTGATGATGTATTCACCCTGCGTGAGTATTTCCGCAGGTGATAGTCCCAATGAAGCCAGGCTGGGTTTGCGGATAATGCCAAAAAGCAGCAGGTCATACACATCTACAAAAAAACCCAGCGCCCCAACAATGACGGGGAGGGAGAAAACACCGTATATTTTTTGACGGGAACTCATGCCTTGCCTGAAGGAGCAGAAGGTTTTGCCTTTTTTCCCGAGAACAGTTTGATCAGCACCGGCGCGGTAGTAACCAATACAATACCCAATACAATGACTTCGAGGTGGTTTTTCAGATCGAAACCAAATTGCGATAATATCCATTTCTGCAGGAAATGCCCCGCAAACAACATACTGAACACCCATGTCACACAACCGATCAAATTGAAAAATCCGAATTTCTTCCTTCCCATTTGCACAATGCCGGCAATAATGGGCGCAAAGGTTCTTATAATAGGAATGAACCTGGCAATGATGATGGCGCCTCCTCCATGCTTTTCATAAAAATCGTGTGCCTGTGTAAGATAGCGTTGCTTAAAAAGCAGGTTCTCTTTCCAGCCATACATGGATGGTCCTACTTTCCTGCCAAACCAGTACCCTGTTGTATTACCAGCAATACCTGCTGCGGCAATCAATACCAGTAATACAAAAAGGTCGAGGTATTCATTACCTGTCGGGAATATTTCATTGGCAAGATTAGAGCTATAGATACCGGCAACAAACAACAAACTGTCGCCCGGCAAAAAGAACCCAACAAATAATCCGGTTTCCGCAAACACAACAAACAGGAGCAGCCAGAGGCCACCGTGTTCAATATAAAACTGGGGTTGTAATAACTGGGTCCAGTGAAACCCGGCTGACAATAAGGTTGCTAACATGGTACTAACTTAATTGACTTGTACAGAATGATCTAATGATTTTTCCCATTTGCTTACCACACTTGTTGCCAGTGCGTTGCCCAGTACATTGGTTGCTGTACGGAACATATCGCAAAAATGGTCGATAGGCAATATTAATGCAATGCCTTCCGGCGGGATATTGAACATAGCGCAGGTAGCAGTCACCACTACTAAAGAAGCCCTCGGCACTCCTGCAATGCCTTTACTGGTCAGCATCAGCACAATCAGCATGGTCAATTGCGTACCCAGGTCTAAATGAACTCCATAAGCCTGCGCTATCGCAATACTGGCGAACGTCATGTACATCATACTGCCATCCAGGTTAAAGGAATAGCCCAGGGGTAAAATAAAGGCTACAATCTTATCCTTACAGCCAAAGCGTTCCAGTTCTTCCGTAAGCTTCGGGAATACGGCTTCGCTGCTGGTGGTACTGAAAGCTACAATCAGCGGGGATACTATTCTTTTCAATAATTCAGGTAACCTGTTCTTTAAAATGAGGAAGCCAACGAATAGCAGGACCAGCCACAAAACAGCAATACCCGTGATAAAGAACACGAGGTATTTTCCATAAAACCAGAACACTTCCAGTCCCTTGGTAGCAATCACTGCTGCAATGGCACCAAAAACACCAATAGGTGCAAAATTCATCACATATCCTACCATTTTCAAAATAACATGTGCTACGGCATCCAATCCCTTTACAACTACCTTCGCATGCTCACCCAGGGCGGCGGTAGCAATGCCAAAGAAAATACTGAACACTACCAATTGCAGTATCTCATTGGTGGCCATGGCCTCAATTACGCTTTTTGGGAAAACGTGTTCCACAAATTTTATCAGGCTGAATTCCTGGGTTTTACCCATCAGGTCTTTTGCACCAGTTACATCTGCATTGCTCAGGTCAATGCCCGCTCCCGGTTTGAACAGGTTTACCAATAACATCCCCAACAGCAGGCTGACCAATGAGGCCGATACGAACCATAGTAAAGCCTTGCCCCCTACCCGGCCCACTGTTTTAAGATCGCCCAGTTTGGCTATTCCTACCACGAGGGTTGAGAATACCAGGGGGGCAATGATCATCTGCACCAATCGCAGAAAGATCGTGGTCAGCAGTTTGATATTTTTCGAGAATGACTGGATGAAATCCGGGGAAGAACCGGTATGAACCAGATAGCCAAGTACGATACCGGCTAACATTGCAATAATTATATATATAGTAAGCCTGTTCGATTTATTCATTGGGGCACCGTTGATTACGGTCGCAATATAAGACTTCTGCTGAAAAGCCCTCTTTGCTATGCAAAACAGTCCGTTTACAAAAGTTTTCAGTTGTGAAATGAAGAAATGATTACTTTTCCGAAACTTTTTTATTAGAAAATCAACTAACTATTACTATGAGTTTATTTGTCAAAAAACCTTTAGCCGGATTACTGGCCGAAGCTTCTGAATCAGAAAAAGGTTTGAAAAGAACATTAGGCAAAGGTTCGCTTATAGCGCTTGGTATTGGTGCAATTATTGGAGCAGGGCTTTTTTCAATTACAGGTGGGGCAGCAGCCAACCAGGCGGGTCCGGCTATCACCATTTCATTTACAATAGCCGCTATAGGTTGTGGATTTGCTGGTTTGTGTTATGCAGAATTTGCTTCCATGATTCCTGTTGCAGGTAGTGCATATACTTATTCTTATGCAACGATGGGTGAATTTATTGCGTGGATTATTGGCTGGGATTTGGTTCTGGAATATGCAGTAGGTGCCGCTACGGTAAGTATCAGTTGGAGCAGGTATTTAGTAAAATTCCTTGCAGGTTTTGATGTTCATTTACCCGCTATGCTTACCACCGGCCCGTGGGATGGAGGCCTGGTTAATCTTCCGGCAGTATTTATTGTAATATTGATGAGTTCGCTTTTAATAAAAGGCACACAGGAAAGTGCGTTTATCAACGCTATTATTGTTGGACTTAAAGTAACAGTTGTATTTATCTTCATTTTTTTGGGTTGGGGATACATTCATAAAGAAAATTATCATCCATACATTCCTGATAACACGGGTACATTCGGAGAATTTGGTTTCAGTGGGATTGTACGGGCCGCGGCAATTGTATTCTTTGCCTATATTGGTTTTGACGCAGTAAGTACAGCAGCCCAGGAAGCTAAAAATCCAAAAAAAGATATGCCTTGGGGCATTTTGGGTTCATTGGCTATTTGTACAGTTCTCTACATTTTATTCGCCCACGTTATGACGGGCGTTACAAGCTATACCACTTTCAAAGGGCAGGATGGTATTGCCCCTGTTGCTGTTGCCATTGAACATATGGGAAAACAAAATGCTTCCGGTACATGGATACCCGATTTCCCCTGGTTAAACCGTGCTATCGTTTTAGCAATTCTTGCTGGTTATGCTTCTGTAATATTAGTAATGTTGATGGGGCAAAGCCGTGTATTTTTTAGCATGAGTAAAGATGGTTTGATACCTAAGGTTTTCTCTATTGTGCATCCTAAATTCCGCACGCCATCGAAAAACAATTTGCTGTTTATGCTTTTTGTAAGCTTGTTCGCTGCATTTGTGCCTGCAAGGGTTGTGGGTGAAATGACAAGTATAGGAACACTGTTTGCATTTATATTGGTATGTATTGGTGTATTGGTAATGCGTAAAAAAATGCCGGAGGCCCCAAGGGCCTTTAAAACCCCCTGGGTGCCATTCATTCCCATTCTTGGCGTTGGTACATGTTTGTTTATGATGGTATTTCTTCCGGCTGATACATGGATCCGTCTGGTTGTTTGGATGTTGATAGGCCTGGATATCTATGCTTATTATGGTATTAAGAATAGTATTTTAGGCGGTGGTAAAGAAGCAAGGCAAGGAAAAACAGTCATGAACATTACAGGCTTATCGCTTTGTGCCTTGCTGGCACTCGTAGGCATCTGGCATCAGCAAACCGTTGGTTGGGCTGCGGATCGGACTCTCCTAATTATTTCTTTTACGTTTGCAGGTTTACACATCTTTATATTTGGAGGTAAATTGGCAAGAAAAACAGTATAAGCATATTTACCTGAAAAGCCCTTCCATTAAGAAGGGCTTTTTTATTGCAGGCCAATGCTTATTTTTGCAGCTGCTTTGTTCAATCATTGCCAAAATGTTGAAGTGTGTGACACAACAGTCGATGCCATGAAGTACAAAAGCAGGTGACCAAATAATAGCTGTCAGGTTTTCAATCTTAGATAAAATATGGGAAGGATTTTTGAAGTT
The DNA here is from genome assembly GCA_041856175.1 of Sediminibacterium sp. Lineage (GTDB taxonomy): Bacteria > Bacteroidota > Bacteroidia > Chitinophagales > Chitinophagaceae > Sediminibacterium. The sequence goes on along the minus strand of JBHAFM010000074.1, from coordinate 16,853 downwards.
CGTAAAGCCACTATGTTTGCCCGCTGGGACCGGATGGCGAAACAGTTTACCCGCATCGGGAAAGAAATTATCATAGCTGTTAAGGCAGGTGGCCCCGACCCTGCCACCAACCCTGCCCTGCGCAGGTGCTTTCAGAATGCCAGGAGTGTGGGTATGCCGAAGGATCGCGTGGAGGCGGCCATTAAAAGGGCGCAGGGTAAAGACACCAGTAACTACGAAGAAATATTATACGAAGGCTATGCCCCGCATGGTGTTGCCCTGCTGGTTGAAACAGCTACCGATAACCACGTACGTACAGTAGCCAATGTGAAGAGCCATTTCAATAAAGGCAATGGTGCATTGGGGAACAGTGGCAGTGTGAGCTTCCAGTTTAAGAAAATGGGGGTATTTAAATTGAAACCTGAAGGGTTGAATACAGATGACCTGGAACTGGAACTCATTGACCATGGTCTTGAAGAATTAGGCGAAAGCAATGACGACAATGGCAACCCGATTATTGTATTGCGTTGCGCTTTTGTTGATTTCGGCAGCCTGCAGAAAGCCCTGGAGGACAAAAACATCGCCCCGCTCAGTTCAGAACTGGAGTGGATACCAACTACTACCGTACCTGTTTCCGATGCACAGGCCGAAGACGTCAGTAAGCTGATCGAACGCCTGGAACAGGATGAAGACGTGAATAAAGTGTTTCACAATATGGCATAATCATCAAGCCGGGCTATTACTGCTATTCGCGGACAATTTCGCGGATGGCAGTGATAATTTCTTCCGCATTGGGTTTGCTAAAATAATCGCCATCACTTCCATAGCCCGCACGATGCGCTTTACCGGTAAGGGTACGCGGACTTGCATCTAACCATTTGTATCCCCCCTGCTCTTCCATTACTTTATTAAACATGAAGGCAGCAGCGCCTCCGGGCACGTCTTCGTCTATAAATACAATACGGCTGGTTTTTTTCAGCGAATCAAGGATCATGTGATGGATATCGAATGGCAATAATGTCTGCACATCTATCACTTCGCAACTAACGCCTTCTTTTTCAAGCCGTTCCGCTGCATCCTGGATGATGCGTAATATAGAACCATAAGACACCACGGTAATATCTGTTCCTTCCCTGATGACTTCAGGAATACCTAATGGCACTGTATATTCCAGCAGGTTGGCAGGCATTTTTTCTTTCAGCCGGTAACCGTTCAAACATTCAATCACAATGGCAGGGTCATTGGCTTGTAATAATGTATTGTACATACCCGCCGCCTGAACCATATTCCTTGGCACACATACATACAGGCCCCGCAGCGCGTTGATGATCATTCCCAGTGGAGATCCGCTGTGCCAGATGCCTTCCAAACGGTGTCCGCGTGTGCGGATGATCACCGGGCAACTTTGTTGCCCCTTTGTACGAAAATGCGTGGTAGCCACATCATCACTCAACGGCTGTAACCCGTACAAAAGATAATCCAGGTATTGGATTTCGGCAATAGGCCTTAGTCCCCGCAATGCCATCCCTATTGCCTGCCCAACAATGGTCAGTTCACGGATACCGGTATCTAATATCCTGTCTTTTCCATGCCTGTCCTGCAGTCCGGCAAATCCCTGGTTCACATCGCCGATATGTCCCACGTCTTCGCCAAAGGCATATATTTTCGGATTGCTCTCGAAGAGTGCATCAAAATATTTATTCAGCACTTCATAGCCATTCACTATCGGTGCATCGAATGCAACCAATGGTTTAACCTCTGTTACTTTCAAAGCGCTTTTGGGTCCTTCATTATACAGGTGACTGTTGTATAAATCTTTACTCTCGTTCAATAACGATTGACTGAGCGATTGTAATTCATTAACAGAAGGTGAGCCGGGCGCTGTTTCTGTTGCTAATGCCAGTATACGGAGTACATCGCGCCGAAGCGGTTCCTTATTATTGACCAGTTCATTGGCATATTGTTGCAGCTTTCCATACACGTCAATATCGTTCACTGTCATCCCACGTATCAACTCAGCTGCTTTGGCTGCCAGTTCTTTGATAGGAGTAATATATTTTTCCCATGCGCGGTTCCTGCTTTCACGAACATGTATCTTGGCTTCTGCTTCTACATTAGTCAGCTCATCAGCAGTTGCAAGCCCGTTTGCTATCAGCCACTCTTTCATTTTCTTCAAGCAATCCCATTCTTTTTCCCATTCGAGCCGCTCAGGTGTTTTATAACGTTCGTGGCTGCCGCTTGTAGAATGTCCCTGTGGCTGTGTTACTTCTTCCACATGAAACAACACTGGTACATGCGTTTCCCTCAGTTGTAAAAGCGCCTCTTCAAACACTTCACACATACCTGCATAATCCCATGCTTTTACTTTATGGATATGGATGCCATTTGTATCATCGTTTCCTTTCTGAAATCCTTTTAAAGCAGCAGAGATCGACCCCTTGGTTGTCTGAAAGTTTTTAGGAACAGAAATACCATACCCGTCATCCCATACAAATACGGCCAACGGCACCTGCAATACACCTGCCGCATTAATGGTTTCCCAAAAATGACCTTCAGTGGTACTGGCATCGCCAATGGTACAGAAACAGATCTCATTACCCTTGTGGCTCAGGTGCTCCAGTTCCTTCAGGTGTTGTGAATGACGAAAACATTTTGAGGCGAAGGCCAGTCCCAATGCACGGGGCATCTGCCCGGCAGTGGGTGCAATGTCAGAAGATATATTTTTCCTGTTGACAAGATCGAGCCAGTTGCCTTCCTCATTCACAAAAGGTGTGGCAAAGTGTGCATTCATTTGCCGGCCTGCACTGAAAGGCTCATGGTTTAGATCAGGGTCGGCATATAACTGTGAGAAATATTGTTCTACACTTGCCAGTCCGGTAGCAAACATGAAAGTCTGGTCGCGGTAATACCCGCTTCTGAAATCGCCCTTTTGAAAGAATTTAGCCATCGCAATCTGTGCTACTTCTTTTCCATCGCCAAAAATGCCGAACTTGGCTTTCCCGGTCAATACCTCACGCCTGCCTAATAAGCTTACTTCGCGACTCACCACAGCAGTGCGGTAGTCTTCAATCACCGCATTACGGAAGCCTTCAAAAGAAAGCATGTCCTGCTTATATTCCAAAGAAGTAGTTGGTTCCATAAAACAAAAGTAACATTACCGGGCGAATAGGCTAACGGAAATTAGTTTCCAAACAAAATTCCTCCCTGTTTAAAATACCTATAAAAATGAAGAACGGCATGAATTTAGTGATTTGCTTCTTGCCGGAGTGCCAAGTTTCGGTATTTTTATGCATCCAATATATAAACAGATATGAAAAAAATCACCTTTTTAATGGCGGCCCTGGTAACCGGTACAATGGCTATGGCCCAAAATGCTGCCACGACCGACCCGATCTCAAAAAACCTGGTATTCAAGAATGCCGAGTACAGTATGGGGAAAATACCCTACGGAAAACCCACTGAGTATGTTGTGGAGTTGAAAAACATAGGCCACGATACCCTTACCCTTTCATCCGTTCAGCCGGCCTGCGGTTGTACCACCCCCAGTTTTACCCCTAATGAAAAAATTGCGCCTGGTCAAACCAGCAAGATCACTATTCATTATAACAGTAATACAAAAGGTCCTTTTACCAAACTGAGCACTGTTTTCTTTGCAGGCGGCCTGACCAAACAGCTGACATTTACGGGTGAAGGGGTTGACGAAACCGCCGCATCCGCGCCGGCGCAGGCACAAAGTGCTGCTGAAAAAGCAAAAGTTGAAAAAAATTAATTACCGATAACACAAATACATTTTATGAAAAAAGTACTCACACTGATCTGCATTCTTTCATGCGTGGCCGTATTCGGGCAAAACGACGTTAAGTTCAATGAATCTGTATACAAATTCGGGAAGATCAAACACAATATTCCTGCAACACATGTATTCACTTTTACCAATACCAGCTCCAAGCCGGTAGTCATAGAATTTGCCAACGCAGAATGCGGATGCACAACACCGGAATATTCAAAAGATCCTATACTGAAGGGTAAATCGAGCACCATTAAGGTTACTTACAATGCTGCCAACCTGGGTGCCTTTAAGAAGAATGTAAATGTAAAATTTGCACATGCCCAGCAACCAATAGTCCTTACCATTGAGGGCGATGTGGTTGACCTGAAAGACAATAAAACAAAATAAAACAGGGCCTGGCCTTCGTAAAATAGTTCTGTAAAGCAGCCTGCGGGCTGCTTTTTTGTTTTGTACACATGGAACACCCGTTTATCTTTGCTGCATGCTACAAGTCAGTCAACGCGGACAAGTCATGCCGGCTTCTCCCATCCGGAAATTAGTGCCCTATGCGGAACGCGCCAAAGAAAAAGGCACACAGGTATACCACCTGAATATTGGCCAGCCAGATATTGAAACCCCCAAATTGATGCTGGATGCAGTGCGTCACAGTGATTTTAAGATATTGGAATATAGCCATAGTGCAGGCAATGAAAGTTACAGAAGGAAATTAGTTACGTATTACCAGAGCGTAGGCATTACAGTAGACCACAACCAGATCATTATTACCACCGGTGGTAGTGAAGCCATCCTGTTTGGTTTGATGGCCTGCTTAGATGCCGGAGATGAAGTCATCATTCCGGAACCTTTTTATGCCAATTACAACGGTTTCGCGGTAGCGGCCGGTATAAAGGTGGTTCCTGTTACAGCAAGTATTGACAATGGTTTTGCGCTTCCCCCGATTGCAGCATTTGAAGCAAAGATCACATCCCGGACAAAAGGTATTATGATCTGTAGTCCCAATAATCCTACCGGTTATATGTATAGCGACGCGGAAATGCAGCAATTGAAAGACATCATTCTTAAACACAATCTCTATCTTTTTTCTGATGAGGCATACCGTGAGTTTTGTTATGAAGGTCAGCATGTGAGTGCCATGCATTTAAAAGGCGTGGATGACCATGTGATTCTTTTGGATACCATTAGTAAAAGGTACAGTGCCTGTGGAGCACGGATCGGTGCGTTTGTTACAAAGAACAAGGCTGTACTGGAAGCTGTTATGAAATTTGCCCAGGCGAGATTAAGTCCACCCGGTTTTGCCCAGATAGCCGGGGAAGCTGCTATTGATTTGCCTGCTGATTATTTTCGTGCGGCGAAGGCGGAGTATCGATCGAGAAGGGATCTGATTGTAAAACGATTGAACGCTATGGAAGGGGTTTTTTGTCCCAATCCCGGTGGTGCTTTCTATGCTATTGCCAGGTTACCCGTTGATGATGCAGACCTTTTCTGCCAATGGCTATTAGAAAGTTTCTCTTATAATAATCAGACTTTGATGCTGGCGCCCGCCAGTGGGTTCTATAGTACGCCGGGATTAGGCAGGCAGGAAGTGAGGCTTGCATACGTATTAAATCTAAAAAATATAAGTAATTCAATGGATTGCTTAGAACAAGCACTAAAAGCGTACCCTGGAAGGCAATAGATTGAAAATCAATTTATAATGAAAAAATAGCCTTCGCTATTTGTGTGATTTTATTACTATTAATTATATTGTAAAAATATCAATATTAATTTTAAATTATACAATTAACATTTTTTACTAAATAATCAGAAAATTTATATTAATTATTAAAAAAAATACTTTGTAATCAAAATTCCCCTTATCTTTGATCCGGATTCAAAACTAAAAGCAAAATCTCTTCTTTCAGTTACGATCCGGTTAAACAATTATTATTATCTCTTTTCTTATATGGCAAGCAATCGAAGACGTCCCCTGTTTCTACAGGGGACTTTTTTTATCGTTTCCATTTGCCCTATCTTTCCATCTGCTTGACAGCAGTGGCCGCAGCAGTAAAGTATAGCAGCGGGCAACAAATCCGGAACCAACTGAATCTATTATTTTCAAATGAAACGATTATCCTGTATCGCACCGGCAATATTGCTTCTTCTGACAGGCAACAGTGGTTTAACACAAGGATGCCATGCCATCAACGGTTCTCCGTTCGCAGGCAGCACAGGCATACGCAACAACCCCGCAGCCGCGGTGGGCTCGGCTTATAAATGGGACCTGACGCTGTTTTCCGGGCAGCTCAAACAGAGTACCAATACCATGAAACTGGATCACTTTTCATTATCCTCCCAGGATAGTGCGGTATTGAGTTTTAATTATGGCTATTCAAGCCGCTTTGTACACACGAATTTAGATATGAGCCTTTTCAACTTTCACTATAAACTCAGTGATAGCAGGGCCATCGCAATTGGGTTGAGGGCCAGGAGTTACAACCATATCAAGACATATCCCCTGAACTCTGCGAATGATATATACGGTTTCAATGATTTTTTCAAGCAAAACCGCAGCACTCCTTTTTTAGAAGGATTTGGTACACATACAAGCTGGCTGGAAACAGACCTGAATTATTCGCAGGTATTGCATGAATCTGCTACAGGCAGGTTGAGTGGTGGTGTTACATTACAAATTATGAAAGGCTTATCCGGCGCTTTTGCAAAACTCTATCGTTTTACTTATACAGAGATCACCAATGGCAAGGATACCGCTTATAAGCTCATAAGTGCTGCGGGCTCTTATGGCTACTCTTCCAACTACGATAATATATCGGCGGGCAATTCCACCCCTACTGCAAAAGAATTTCTTAAAAACACCTCCACCCGTTTTGGCCTAAGCATCGGAGTTGAGTATCTTTTGTATGAGGCGGATCATGATGTTTCTGATCTTAACAACAACCTCAATTATTCCTGGAAAATTGGCGCCAGCCTGATGGATATTGGTGCCAACTCATTCAAATCAAGCGCTTATTCCGGCAAATTCAGCAACCTGAACCCCAATATCAGTGATACCGTGCTGGCAGTAAAATTAGGGGGGATCAGGAGTGTCAACGGACTGCATGATACACTTGCTACTATCTTCAACACCATGGAATCTGTCGGAGAAACTTTTACCATTAGTATTCCAACCAGGTTAGTCATCAATATAGACAAACGCCTCGGCAACAATTTTTATGTCAATGGCGACCTCAGCCTGAATTTTTATTCTGTATCCAGCTATAAAAAACTATATACCAGGGAACTGAACCTGCTAACCATCACGCCACGCTGGGAGACATTGGCCTGGGGTGTTTACCTGCCTCTTCAGTATAACACGCAGGGACAGCTGTGGGTGGGTGCTGCTGTTAAACTTGGTCCCTTGCTGGTAGGCATCCACAATTTTGGCCTGCTGAAAAAGAACCCTGAATTAAATGGCGGCGGGTACCTGATGCTGAGTATCCATCCTTTCAATAAAAAGAAAGTGATCAGTAAATTAGATTGTCCGCAATAAAATAAGAACACGCTTATTCTGCGGCCCTCGCTTCTACTTCATACACAGCTACCCGGGCAACCAGGGAGTTTTCTTTTACAAAAAACGGGTCTCGCATTTTGCTGTTACTATGCTCCTGAGTTACAGCATATAAAAAGGATTGCCATTTGGCAACCCCTTTTATTTCTATCTTAAAATCAATACATAGTTGATACTTCCTACCTGAAGTTATTTGATCAGCCACATTTTTGTGTTTACGTCATCTGTACCTCCATATTGAGACGTAATTGCGGTAGTATAATTGTCATTGTTATAAGTGATTTCCGCCTGTGGATACTTCCAGCGAAGTGGAATTGTATTAGCAGGTGTACCGATGCCAACACCTCCTTGTGAAAATACAGGAACGCCGGTTCTGCGTTGGTTGTAAAATGCTTCAAATCCTGAGTTGCTGAAAAATGCCACATATTTTTGTGTCAGTATCTGATTTAACCCATCTGTATTATCTCCTTTATACACTACATTAGGATTGGTTAGAAACGCGTTGATGTCGATCGTAACTGTCCCCTGGTTAGGCTTGGTCCCATCCAGGTTTCCTACTGTAAATACCTGGCCCTGTGTCAATCCGTAAATGTTCATGGATGCGTTGATCCCTTTCAGGTACCATTCCGCTGCAACCACACCTGTCAACCATCCGCGGTTGGCAGCTTCTGCGATATTGAAACACATTTCAGGGTATCCTACCAGGATATAAGGTTCACAGTTAGCGCCGGATGGAGATGAGAAATAACGGTTCCAGTTGATGAAAGAATATTTACCGGCCGTTGAGTTGTTGCTGATATCCGCCTGTGACATATTGATATCCGCACCTACATAAGCGGTGAAATCGCCAACTGGTTTTCCTGCTGCCAATTGAGCCGGAGCAGGCACTGCAAAAGCAAAGGTTCTTGGATCCTGGAAAGCAGCTGTATTATCCAGCAGTATCTTATTAATATTTGCTGCATAACCATAAGGTACATAACCGTACCTGTTAACAGGATATGGATTATAAGCAGCATTGTACCTGTAAACCATATTGTCACTGTTCGATGCCATAACAGGATATTTTGCCGGATTGCTGATAATGTTCGCAAACTGTGTTTTAATATTCAGGTCTGCATTATCATCAGCTCTTTTACTCAAACTAATCAAGACACGAAGTTTATAGGTGTTGATCAGTTTTTGCCATTGCAGGTTTGTCAGCCCATAAATATCTCCCGATGCATCTAATTTATTATTTGCATTTGTTGCAGAGATCAGGGAACCCAACAAGGTATTAGCAGTATCCAACAGGTTCAATACGTTTTTATATACTTCTTTCTGCTTGTCGAATTTTGGCGTGACATTATTGGGATCTCCTGCTTCATACATAGGAATATCCCCAACCCGCTGGGTCATCCACACAAAAGCATAGGCTTTAAAAAACTTGCTCAAAGCAAAATAGGCATTGGTTTTATTACCAAACTGTTTCTGCGCCTGTTCTTCCATCTTCACACAATATTTAATAATGTCATACGTATTGGAAGTATTAGACCAGTTATAACTGTTACTGCCGAAATAATAAGCATAGTTTGATACTATATTCTGATTCCATTTATATACACTGGAAACAATAGGTTCCTCTTCGCGCTGCAGTGTGGCTGTGATGTGGTTGAGTATTAAAGAGGCCGGTATAGTTGAGCTTTCTGAAGCGGTATTGGGGTTTGATAAAAGATCTCCCTTCTGACAGCCTGTAATGACTATCGCTGCAAAAAGCATCATAAAAGTCATGCTGGAAAATATCGTTTTCATATACTTTTTTTTATTCTCTTCTTAATTAATTAAAAGCTGACATTGATGTTGAAGCCAAATCTTCTGGCTGTTACGCTTTGCAAATCACCGCCACTTTGTAATGACCTGCTGGCATCTGAGAACCCGGTTGCATACTGGTCAACATCTATGTCTTTTCTTTTTGCGAAATACAGGAGATTCCTTCCCACCAATGAGAAGCTGGCTGATTTAATAAGCCCGCTTTTTGCAAAGAATTTTGCCGGCAAATTATATCCCAGCGTTACTTCACGGAGTTTAACAAAAGAACGGTCGGTCATCCAATACTCAGTAACACCTCCAATGCCGGAAGAAATGAAATTCTGAACAGTAGAAGCGGTGGCATTAGGGGCAAACTTCAAGTCACTCATGTTGGTAATCTGCCCGTTGCTATATACCGGTGTACCGGAAACAATTACCACCCCGGGAGCAATATACTTAGGCGTTGCTGCAACTGTTCCGTTATTGGTGCTCTGCCATTCTGCTAAACGTGCTGCCCCAAAATCGCCTGAAGCGCTTTCAAGGGCTGTTCCTCCATTCATTCCATCATGATAAATGCCATCATAGATTTTTCCGCCTATACGGCCGTCAAACTGGAAACTAAAACTGAAGTTTCTGTAAGAGAATTTGTTATTGATGCCGAAAGTGTAATCAGGATTCATATATCCCAAAAGCTTACGGTTGGTAATATCGGACGGTGCTTTCAATGGAAGGCCGCCACTATAAATGATATTATTGGCACCATCCCTTACGAAGCCGGTACTATAAAAAGCATCCAATCGCTCTCCTTTAACATAGTTGTGCCCGTTTAAAGTTAATTTGCTTTCGTTGCCATAGATATCTTCTAAAGTCTCTTTATAAGTGGCATAGTTTACATTGACATCCCAGTTAAGTCCCTGTGCACTTTTCAATGGAGAGCCGTTCAATGCAATCTCAAACCCCTCTTTCTTAGTTGTAATGCCATTGACATTGTGTGAGTTATAGCCCGTGGAAGGCGCTACACCCAATGCATATATCTGCGGGCCATTCAGGCTTTGGAAATAGGTAAAATCAACGCCGATCCTGTTTTTCAGGAATTTGATATCCAGCCCCCCCTCATAAGAAACACGGTTAAAAGGTTTCAGGTTCGGGTTGGCGATGGTATTTGAAAAGTCAACAGAAGTACCTCCATTATAATAACTGATAATGCTGTACGCATTCTGGTTAGTATAACTTGGCCCGTCGTAAGAAGAGTAGAGATCAGACCCATAACCCAACAGCCCATCGTTGGTGCTCTTGCCTGTAACCGTCATAAACGCAGAAGGTATGGTTGATTGTGTCAATCCTCCTTTCACATTAGCATAAGAGGCACGCAGTTTAAAGTATGAAATCACTTTAGGCAGATTCAGGTAATCTGAAACAACCGTGCTCGCAGAAAGTGAGGGGTAGTAAAAAGTGTTGTTACCTGATGATAAAGTAGAAAGCTGGTCCACTCTTCCTGTATGAGATAAAGTAAAGTATTTGCTGAAAGTCAGGTCCACAGAGTAAAATGCACTGTACACCTGCATTTTAGAGCCCCAGGTATATGATAAGGCTGGGTCTTTCGAATTTGACAAAGAATACAAGCCCGGAATAGCCAGTGCTTTTGTTGTGCCGTAAAATGAATTATAGGTAAAAGAACGCTCGCTTAGTCCTCCTAGAGCAGTGATATTGATACGTTTTACTTTTTTATCAAAATTCAGGATCAGGTCTGTATTGTTTTCAAATAAATTACGACGGTCTTCCCTATAATCGCCATACCAGCCAAAGTAGTACCAGGGTGTATAGGTATTCAGGTTAGCGCCCGCCGGTACTTTCTCTGTTCTTTCCTGGTTCCAGGTAGTAATCTGTGAACGCAGGCTGACATTCAAATCACTATTGATCTTATAAGATGCTTTCACATAGCCATACACATCTGTCTTATCATGAGAACGATACCATTGCTTTGCCATAAACCAGGCACTGTTTTCTCTTCCGTATTCCTGTGCATAAGGTATCAGGCCCGGAACACCCTGTGGTCCTTTATAGATATCTTTCAGATCATTGATATCATAATCAGCTGAACCATACACTTTAAACATATAGATGTAAGAGTTAGGTCCATAGTTAACATCCGGTATATTAGGTGTGTATTGCTTGTTAAGATTCAGGTTAGCTTCAATTCTCAGCCTGGGAGTGATATTGTATCCTGCATTCAGGCTCATATTATAAGCGCTCAAACTTGTATTGGGCGCCATCCCTTTCTGGTACATATTTGAAAGTGAGATGCGGATATCTGATTTCTCTGTAGCAGCAGACAAAGCAACATTATTAGTAGTGATCAAACCAGTCTGCATGAAGTTTTCAAAATTCTTTTTTCCCCTTGCCAGCCAGGGTGTTGGTGTTCTGATACCTGTTACAGGGTCATAAGGGCTATCATATTGCCTGATCAGCTGTCCTTCAAACCTTGGTCCGTATTCCTGCAAACGCTGTGCATTATCATACAACCTGTTACCATAGTCATATACAAAGTTCTTGCCTCTGCCGTACTCGTACTGGCTCTCCGGTATCGAAATAAATCCTTTCTCAAAAACGGTACTGCTGTTGACATCCACTGTCCAGCCCTTTTTATCCTTCGTACCTCTTTTTGTTGTGATAACGATAGCGCCATTCAATCCGCGGAATCCATAAATGGCAGAAGCATTGGTACCTTTCAGTACAGTGTAGGATTCAATATCATCCGGGCTGATATTCCAGGTATCTGTATTTACAGGAACGCCGTCAACAACAAACAAAAGGTCGGTACTGCCACGCAATACCAGTTCTGGGCGGCCGAGCATCTCTGCATTGGCACCTACAGACAGTCCTGCAATTTTACCTGCCAAAGAATTAATAGGATTGGGGTCCCTTGCCTTCACCAGTTCGGCACCTTTTAATTCTTCTACAGAGTAACCCAGTCTCTTTATCTCCTTTTTAATACCATATGCCGTAACAATAACCTCGGTCATCAGTTTGGTATCTTCCTGCAATAAAATATCAATATTTGTTTTTGCTAACAGGGAGAAACGTTGTGAGACAAATCCAAGTGAACTTACTAAAACAGCATGATCAGCTTCTGTAATCTGGATTTTAAAAAAACCCACACTGTCGGTGAAAACCATCCGCTTAGAGCCGGTTGCCTGAACGGCAGCTCCGGATATTCCGGCACCATCAGGAGCATGTACAATGCCTGTAATGCTTTTTTGCTGACCGAAGCTTATTAATGTGATGGGAAAAAATAAAAAGAAGAGTAGCCAAAAGCGGCTGCATGGTAATCTCATAAACGTAATTTTTACGAAGCTGCCCATCAAATGTTAATTGGATATTAAACGGTCCTTAAAACCAAAGTGTTAATAATTACTTAATCAAAAATTAGCAATCTTATAATTGAGTCGCTATTCATTTTCCTTTGGCATCAATTTATCATTGCGCATGAGGAAAAATTTCTTTTATCCGGTTATGGCAGCATCTGTTCTTTTGCTGCTATCCAACGCTTCTTTTACCCAGGTGGCAGACAGTGCAGACAGGAAAGTGAACCTGAAAGGGTGTATTAATTTCCGCGATATTGGCGGCTATCGAGCAGAAAACGGTAAAACTGTTGTTCAGGGCAGGATTTACAGGGCAGCAGAACTTAGCAGGCTTGCGCAGGATGATCTTTCAGAACTCGAAAGAAGACACATCACCACTGATATAGATTTTCGCGGATTAGCTGAATCGCAAAAAGCGCCCGATCGTTTGTGGAACCACGTAAACTATATCCGAAGCGGGGCAGGAAGTGAGAACAATGCAAATTGGATGGCATCTTTAAAAAATGTGAAAGATGGCGACTCGCTGATGACATCATTTTATGCACAAACAGATTCTTTAGGGCGAAGGTATCAGCCACTGTTCGAAGCCCTTTTAAAACAAGACCCATCGGAAGCCCTGGTATTCCATTGTACAGCAGGCAAGGATAGAACCGGCATTGCCACTTCACTGGTGCTTTATGCGCTGGGGGTGCCTGAAACAGTTATACTCGCCGATTATGAAGCCAGTAACTATTACAGGAAAGATGAGAATCCTTTGATGGTTAACCAGCTTGTTAAAATGGGAATCGCAACAGCAACAGCAAATGATATGATCCAGGCAAAAAAAGAGTACCTCCTTACTACCTGGCGCAGGTTAAAAGAAAAATACGGGTCTATTGATCAGTTCCTTAGTAAGGAACTTGGCGTTGGAATGCGCGAACGGGAAGTGCTTCAAACTAAATACCTTTGGTAATGATGTTCGCAATTAGCAGAACCACAATCATTACTTATGCATGATCAGTTTTCAGTTCGCCCGGCGGCGCCAGGTGATGTGACCAGTATACACCGGTTTATTTGCTCACTTGAAAAGGAAACATTTGATTTTGAACTGTTCACCGCTTGTTACCTGGAGAATATAGCAGCAGCTAATCATATTTATCTTATAGCAGAGGATCAGGAGCAGGCAGTTGCCGGTTATATAAGCTGTCATGGACAATTGCTGTTGCACCACCTTGGTTGGGTATATGAAATACAGGAATGCTTTGTGGAAGAGAGGTATAGAAAAACTGGGGTAGGGAAACTATTGCTGCATCACCTGGAACAAATAGTTGCTGCAAGGAAAGCCATTCAGCTGGAAGTGACTGCCAATATAATAAGAGCGGATGCCCTGTTATTCTATACAGCATGTGGTTTTAAAAAAACACACCACAAATTCGTAAAGCAGGGAGCTACATTTGTCAGAATTTGACATAAATACTGAGCTCTGCATAAAAAGTGTTTTCCAATTTTTCTGTGACCGTTTTAGTATTACCCAACGGGCCTGTAACTGAAACAGTAGAGGGGCTCTGGGGGATGGCATAAGTAGGGGTAAAAGCCAATCCCCATTTTTTCCCATCATAATAAACAGGAACTGCTAATTCATAATCAAGTACCGTGAAACTATTATGGTCCCGGGTTGTAACAGTTGTGGTCGTTTCGCTCCTCTTTCTTTTATTCGGGCGGTTTTGCAGGTAATCATGATAATAATTCTGCGTTCCGAAATTGGCAAGAATGCCCGGCTCAATAGTCCAGGAATCATCGTCATTGCCTATTCCAAAATTATGTGATAACCCAAGAGAGGCGAACGGGTCTGTTTGTTGTGAGAAAAAAAGATCGGCGCTTCCGGATATGGTAACAATACCCGGATCATATGTAATGGAAGCTCCCAGCCCTCCTTCCATCTCAGACCTGGCGGCGGTGCTCGACTGACTATAAAAATACTTGCTCGCATAAATGTCCGCACCAAGCCTTTTTACAATATTAAAAGCATATCCGGCGTCTACTGCAACCAGGTCAACCTGTTGCCGTGAGGCACTTGAGAGGTAGGAAAGTGACCCCTTGATGTAAAGCCCGCTTGCATGATGATACGAAAGTGAAGGCGTAAAATAAGGCAATGCCAGTGAGTCTTTTCTGCCATTGTAAACGGCATTGGTCAGGTAACTGGCTGATGCTTTAAAATACGAGTGCCGCGAGGAATCCTGTGAAAAAACAACACGACAGCACCCGGAAAGAGCAAACAGGAGAATGAAACGCTTTAAGGCAGACATATTGCAGGTTTTAGCTTTGGTTTAGATATAAACGCAAGCTAATAACATTTTTTTCACAGGCCAAAGTTTTAGCACGCCATTATTCAATCACCACCATATCCCAGTATTTCAATTCCGGTAACGTAAATTTAACTGTATTGCCGTTTTGGGTAAATGAAAGCTGCTGTGGAATACCATTGTTGCTATCCGGACTGGCAACCCATACTTTGGCAGCAGTGCCGGTATAAGTCAATTCAATAGCTGCAGCAGTTATAGCGGCAGGAATGCGCTGGTTACCATCAGTATCCCGCCAGTTAAAATGAGCGGCATTGGCAAAATTGATAAAATGCAATACCTGTTTAGCGCCTATTGTTTTACCCTGAACAGCTACTTTACCCGTTTGTGGTGGCCAGGCGCCCAAATTCATTTTAGCATTGGTGCAGGTCACCGGCACAGTATTGAAAGTACCCCCATCCCGAAGTACGTTTTCATAAGCTACCAAAAAATCATAATAACTGATGATTGCTTTGTTCAATTCCGGAGTCAACTGCAAATTACTGTTTGGGAAATATTCCTTACACAACATATGTTCACCCAACTCCAGGTGGGAGCCGCCGAATGCAAAAATGACGGCATTGGCAAGCAATACACCCGGTGCATTAAAATACCCTGCATTTTCAGCAATCTTATAATTAACATATGCCGCAAAAACAGTTTTCTTAGCATTATTACTCCAGTTATCATTATCCCGAATAATACGGGCAAGGTCTGCATAGCCTTCATTAGGGGCCCATACTTCTGTATATAAAAAGTCAACCGGAGATTTCGAAATGCCCAGTTGCTGGCCAAATTGGTTCACGGCATTCATCGCTAATCTTTTAGATGGAGCTGCTGATTTCATTGCAGATAAAAACGAACCAAACCCAGTTTCCAGGTTGACAACCGATCCGCTATAAGTATAATTTTTACCCACGTCGCCCATCTGGTCAACATGATATCCGTCAAAAGCATACACAGCATACATATCATTGTTTTTTGCTGCAATATAATTTTGCCAGTCACTGCTGGAAGGGTCCATTAACCAGATATTGCTTTTAAACATAGGTGCAGGCAATTTGATTACTGATTTGGAAGTATGATTAGGGTCCGTGTACATATACCATTGATCTGACACACCTGCAATTGCTGCATCATTCAACGCGCCATAACAAAGATTATAAGACATTGCCTTCATGTTATAGCCATGTGCCAGGCTGATATATTGTTGAACAGTTGCTTTGTAAGTATCTCTATTAGCAATGTCTTTCCAATTACTGGCGGGATTGGCCACAGTACCGGCTAATGGCAAATGATGTTCGTATTGCCAATCGTAAAATTGCAATCCGTTAATATGACACCGGTTCAGGTTACTCATAACAGCTGACATATCATCATTGGTCAGTTGGCCAAAAGCAGATAAGAATCCATATCTTGGGAACCTGCCCCAATCACTGCTTACATCAACAGCAATACTTGTCAGTGTTTTTTCCACTCCTGCTTCTTTGTTGTACACTTCTACCAGGTAACCGCTAAAGTCCGTTGCGGGTACCTGCCAGTTCCAGGAAGTACTTGTCAGGGCTTCTTCACGAATGGTTTCATTCAGGTGGCGATACCGGACAACAGCACCTGCCGGAAGAACGTTTAAAGTCAACACTACCTTGTCGCCAGGCTGATAAACTGCTTTATCGCTCGAGATGGTGTACGTGGAGAGTCCCGGTGTAATCGGATTCGCAGCAATTTCATCTTTCGTGCAGGAAGTCAGTATGATAAAAACTAAATAAAGAATCAGTAATTGTTTCATCGTTTTTTGTTTAAAGAAGGCCCCGCTTCCGGGGAAGCAGGACCTTGCGCTTTTTCAGCGCAGTTTATCAACCAACAATTGGGGGTATCGTAGTTGTTATAATTTTTGAATTAAAATCGTTTCCCTTAACTGGTCCAAAGTGATCTTATAATTACCAGGCACGGTAACCTGCCATTTATTATCCGGATTACCGGAAGGGATAAATTTTGCAAGATTACTGCTCAGGCTCTGGTGGTTCACCATGGGCATAAAATAATCACAGCCCCAGTTGCCGGTTGTAGTTGGTATT